>NZ_CP162130.1:1750000-1867500 GCF_040833975.1 Leptospira sp. WS92.C1 | reverse complement strand
AATGATGATATCCTCTCCGTTTTGCCCCTTTACTTTTTCTTTATGCACTTTGTAAGGAATGACCAAGAACGGACCTGCCACGGTTTGTGAAGATCCCCATTTTGAACTCACTTCCTCCGTAGCTTCCATGGCCCTTTGTTGTCTTTCCGATACTAAGGAATCTACCATCTGGATCGGGATCAAAAATCCGGATAACAAAATCGCAAGAATTAAAATTCTAAGATTGATAGACGATTGAATTTTAAACATGCGTTAGTCCCCCCCGCATCCGGATGGCTCTGCGTTTTTGTAAAATTCTTCCCACCATTTTCTTTTTTCTTCCTGTATGGAAATAGACTTCCGCAATATCTTGTTGCGATAAACGGAATGGATCCCCTTCCCGAAACGCTCCTGCAGAGTGAACAGAGACTTCTTGTTGCGATCCCATGTGGTTCCGATTTCTTTTTTTGTTTCCCCTGCTCTTACTGCATAAATCGGAATCAAAAATCCAAAAAACAAAATGGCGAGAATGAAAATTCGAAGATTTACGAACGATTGAATTTTAAACATACGTTCTCCTTGTCCAAGAAGTATGCAGGATTTCAATGAGAGATTGATGAGCGAAATGTGAGGATTGTGTGAGAACGTTACTTTTGAGAATTATTTTTGAAATCGATCCGAGCGGTAACACCGGAAGAATTTCCATTTTTTACCGCTACATCCGCATCGTGTAATTTTGCGATTTCTCGAACAAAGGCAAGCCCCAATCCGGAACTTTTGCGGCCCGTATCGGGACGCGGAAGAGAATAGAATTTTTCAAAAATTCTTTCCGATGCGTATTCGGGGATTCCGGCGCCGGAATCCTCCACTTCTAAAAAAGGAAGATTGTTCTTTTTTCCACAACGAACCGTAATTTGAGAATCCGGATTTGAAAAATCCAAAGCGTTCTGCACTAAATTCCGAAAAGCCATTTCTAAAAAGAAAGTATTTCCTTCCACAAAAACGACTTCTGTCGACTCTTGAATCTTTACTTTTTTTCGAATCGATTCGGAAGTTACGGAAGAGACCGTTTCTCGAACGATCGTTTGCAAATTCAGATTCGGCACTTTTTCCAATTGGGATAAGTTCTCCAAGGCGCTGAATTCCAATAGTTTTTCCAGAATCGTTTGAATTCTTCTTCCTTCCAATTGGATATTGGAGATCAGAGAATTCATTCGATCCGGATTTTCGGCGATCAACTCCGCAGAAGCAAGGAGCGAAGAAAGAGGGCTTTTGATTTCGTGAGTCATGGATTGTACATAATTTTCCACGTATTCTTTTCCCGCGAGTTCTCGAAACAATTGATCCATTTCCTCTCCCAGACCTCGAATTTCCGGGACGCTGATTTTTGGAAACGGAATCCGCTTTTTAGATCTGAGTGCGGAAACATAATCAGATAATTTTCGTATCGGAGAAAATATCAGATAAACGACGATGATAAACAAAACCACGATAGACAGTGCCACATAGAGACTGAGACTCCAAAATTTCTTCTCGGCGGATTCGATAAAAGGAATCACACTGCTCTTTGGTTTGATTACTGTAAGGATGCCGATTATTTTTCCGGATATTTGAATCGGGGCTGCGATAAACAAAGCTTCTTCCCGATCAAAAGCGGTTAACAAACTCGATCTCGCTCCATATTTTTCCCTTAGCGTGAGATATACGTCGTTCTTTTTTGAATAATCCATTCCTTTCCGAAATCCTTCCGAATCGTAGACCACAATTCCTTGTTCGTTGGTAACATAGAGTTGCAGATCCACTTTCTTTTTGGTAACTTCGAAAATTTTAGAATTCAGATTTCGTTCTTTCGCGATCACCAACATGGGAGAAAAAATCCGAACGCTGACTTCGTCTAACGTGGATTTTTTTTTGTAAAGTTCGTTCTCTAATAAGGAAGCGAAAAGATGGGCGGTGTCGTTCATCGATTCCTCCACCGTTTCCATATAACGAGGCCGAATCGATTTTTCGATTTTATCTACGAAGTAATAATAGCCCGCTGAAAAGGCAAAAAAAAACCGATCACAATTCGGATCCAAAGACTCATAACGTCTCCTTCCATCCGTAACCCAAACCTCGTCTGGTTTCGATTGGGTCCAAGTCGCTCCGGACTTCTTTCAATCTAGTTCGAATATTTTTAATCACTGTATCCACGGCACGATCGAAACTATCCTCCGGTTCCGTCCAAACCATATTCATGATTTCTTCTCGGGTGAAAATTTTACCGGGTCGTTTTAAAAATAGAAGAAGAGTCTTATATTCGTATGGAGTAAGAGGCAAGGATTTGCCGTAATAATAAATCACCTTCCGATCCTCGTCCGTAAAAATCTCCGTTCGTTTTTCTTCCGAATTTCCATCGTATCTCCGGAGCACGGCTCGAATTCTTGCGACCAGCTCCCTTGGACTAAACGGTTTTACCATATAATCGTCGGCGCCTAATTCCAAACCGAGAACACGATCTAATTCGGATTCTCTAGCCGTTAATAAAATGACCGGAATCGAATGTTTTTTTCTGAGTTCTTTTAGAATTTCAAAACCGCTTAAATCCGGAAGCCCCACGTCTAACACCAATAGATCCGGTGATTCTTTTAAGAGGGAAAGACACTCTTTACCCGTCATTGCGGAGAGCATTCGAAATCCTTCCGATTCTAACACGATACGGATCGTATCCCGAATTCCCGGTTCGTCTTCAGTGAGCAGGATTGTCCGAACAGAATGCATGCAAGAAAAGAAAAACGGATCTTTCTCTTTAGGAAAAGAATATTTTTGTTCCATTCTCCAGTTTCGAATTTTTTTCAGATCGAAAGGAAATCCGTTTGCATATCCTCCTTCCACACGAATACTTTGCGATTGTTTTAACGACCCAAAACACTATGAGCCAACCCAAAACCAAAAAAGACACTCAGGACTTATTTGAACTCTATCGGCAAATGCTTCTTATCCGAAGATTCGAAGAAGGCGCGGCCAAATCTTACAGCACCGGGAAGATCGGAGGATTCTGTCACCTCTACATCGGTCAAGAAGCGGTAGGAGTCGGTTCCATCGCGGCTCTCAAAGAACAAGATTACATCGTTTCCACATACCGGGATCACGGACACGCTCTGGCAAGGGGGTTGGATCCGAACGCTCTGATGGCGGAATTGTTCGGAAAAAAAACCGGAATCTCTCAAGGTTACGGAGGCTCGATGCACTTCTTTGATAAGGAAAAACATTTTATGGGCGGACATGGGATCGTTGGCGGACATATTTCTCTTGCCGCCGGAATCGCGTACGCTTCTAAATTCAAAGAAACCGATGCGGTTACGATTTGTTTTTTCGGAGAAGGCGCCGCCAACATAGGATCCTTTCACGAAGGAATGAATCTCGCCGCAATCTGGAAACTTCCTCTCGTGATGATCTGCGAAAACAATCACTACGCGATGGGAACCCCCGAATATCGAGCACTATCGGTCAAAGACGTTTCGGTGCGCGCCGGAGCCTATGATATCGCGAGAGACCATATTGAAGGGGACGAGGTCCGCAAGGTGCGGGATCACGTAAACGTTGCGGTCGAACGCGCAAGACGCGGTGAAGGTCCTACCTTGATGGAAATTTCCACGTATCGATTCCGAGGACATTCCATGTCCGATCCCGCAAAATACAGAACCAAAGAAGAATTGGATCGTTACAAACAAAGCGATCCCCTCTTAAAAGCAAAGGACGATCTTCTTCGTTCGGAATGGAAAGAAGAGGAATTAGAAAAACTAGATATAGATTTACAGACCAAAGTGGAAGAAGCGATTCAGTTCGCGGACAAAAGCGAAGAACCTCCCCTGGGTTGGTTGTATAAACACGTGTATGCGGAGGATGTCTGATGGCGGTCTTAACGTATCGCGAAGCTCTCAACCGAGCGATGTGCGAAGAGATGGATAAGGATCCGAACATCTTTCTCATGGGAGAAGAAGTAGGACACTACGACGGTGCCTATAAGGTTTCTCAAGGAATGCTCGCAAAATACGGAGAAAAACGAGTAATCGATACCCCGATTTCGGAAAACGGTTTCGCGGGAGTCGGGATCGGAGCCGCGATGGTGGGCTTACGTCCTATCATAGAATTTATGACATGGAACTTTTCTCTCGTAGCGATCGATCAGATTATCAACTCCGCGGCAAAGATGAATTACATGAGCGCGGGCCAATTTCCGATCCCCATCGTATTCCGAGGAGCCGGAGGCGCGGGAGGAAGACTCGCGGCACAACATTCTCAATCGTTTGAAAGCTGGTACGCGCATATTCCCGGTTTGAAAGTGATCGCGCCCTATTCTCCTGCGGACGCTTGCGGACTTTTAAAAACCGCGATCCGGGATAACAACCCTACGATCTTTATCGAAAGTGAGGTTTTATACGGAAGCCGTGGAGAAGTTCCCGATCAGGAATATTCAATTCCGTTTGGAAAAGCGGATATCAAACGCGAAGGCTCTCACATAACGATCATAAGCTGGTCAAGAGCCTTGCTATATGTGTTACCCGCAGCCGAAAGACTCGCAAAAGAGGGAATTTCAGTCGAAGTATTGGATCTTCGTTCCATCCGCCCCTTGGATGAAGAAACGATCTATACATCCATTCGTAAAACAAACCGGGCCTTGATCGTAGAGGAAGGTTGGGAAGTCGCGGGTTTCGGTTCTCAAATCGCATACTTAATTCAGAAGAATTCATTCGATTATTTGGATGCGCCGGTGGAGAGAATCACGCAAGAAGACGTTCCAATGCCCTATGCAGCCAATTTGGAAAAGGCTTCTCTTCCGAGCGAAGAGAAAATCATCTCCAAAGTAAGGGAGATGCTCGAATAAAAAGCGAGGAATATTCAAAATGGCTAAAATTGCAGAAATGACCCAACTCAGTCCTACGATGTCCGAAGGAAAAATCGTCCGCTGGCTCAAAAAAAGCGGAGATTCCGTTTCTCCAGGTGAAATCATCGCGGAAGTCGAAACGGATAAGGCAGTCATGGAAATGGAAGCCTTTGAAACGGGAGTGATTCTCGAAATTTTGGCGCAGGAAGGAAGTTTACTCCCGGTCGGAGCGCCGGTCGCGATCATCGGTAAATCCGGAGAAGACATTTCCGCGTTAGTCGAAACAGCAAGGAAATCGATCCCTTCCAAAAAAGAATCGGCCCCTTCCGTTGGAACCGTTGCAGCTCCATCGGTCTCGGAAAAAAAAGCCGAAGCTCGTCCTCAGGAATCCATCTCCCCATCTCCTCAAGAAATCGAATCCGAAGTTTCCATTTCCGCCTCACGCAAAGAATCCAAACGTCATCAGGGCGGATTGATCAAGGCCTCTCCTCTTGCAAAGAACTTGGCTCTTCAAAACGGAATCGATCTCGGTGAAGTTGTCGGTTCCGGACCCGATGGAAGAATCCTCAAACGAGACATTCTTGCCTTTCAAGAAACCGGCGGAGGCAAAAAGGGTTCTTCTTTTGTAAAACCGCAGGATCGCAAAATAGAATTGACCGGGATGCGAAAAACGATCGCGACTCGTCTGGCACATTCTACATCCACAATTCCGCATTTTTATCTTACCTTGGAAATCGACGCATATCCGATCGACAATCTCAGAAATTCGATCAACAAAGATCTCAAATTGGAAGGACAAAATAAGATCAGCGTGAACGATCTCATTCTCAAAGCCTGTTCCTTGTGTTTGAGAGAAGTTCCCGAAGTCAATTCTTCCTGGAGAGAGGATCATATTCTTCAACACGGAAGAGTGGATATTGGAGTCGCGGTTTCCATCGAAGGGGGATTGATCACTCCGTATGTCCGAGATGCGGATCGGAAATCTGTTGTCGAGATCAGTCATGAAATAAAAGAACTTGCTTCCCGAGCAAGAGAGAGAAAACTCAAACCCGGGGAATACACGGACGGAACCTTTACCGTCTCCAACCTCGGAATGTTCGGAATTTCTTCCTTCACAGCGGTGATCAACGAACCGGAAGCTGCGATCCTCGCGGTCGGCTCCCTCGTTGAAAAAGCTGTGATCAAAGACGACAATTTGGTCGCCGGAAAAACTCTAACGGTTACGCTTTCTTGTGATCATAGAGTTGTAGATGGAGCGACAGGAGCCAGATTTCTTTCCGCATTTCGAGAGTTTACGGAACATCCCCTTCGCCTACTTACAGGTTAAGGATTTTATTTTTGTGGAAAAAGAATCACCCTCCGGTTCAAGAAAAGAAAAGATTAGAAAATCGGCATTACTCCTATTATCTCTCAATAAAGAAGACGCGGCCAAGGTTCTTTCCAAGTTAGACGATTCGATGATCGAAGAGATCATTCTCGAGATGGCTCAGATCAAAACGATCTCCAGAAAGGAAAAGGAAGACGTTCTATTAGAATTTAAAAATTCGGTTCTTCCCGGTGAAGGTGAAATCAAGGGTGGAATGGATGCAGCTCGGGAAATTCTTCAACATTCTTTGGGAAAAGAAAAAGCGGAGAATATTCTCGGAAAACTTTCCCGTAAAGACATTGAGGACGATTTTTCATTCCTGAGCGAGGCCGAGCCCGGAGTTCTGGCAAGTCTTTTGCAACACGAATCTCCTCAGACGATCGCGGTTACCTTGGCATTTATGACCCCGAAAAAAGCCGCTGACATTTTAAAATTCTTTCCGGGGGAATTGCAGGCCGGTGTCGCCTATCGTTTGGCAAACACTACGAAAACCCATCCCGACGCGATCAAAGAAATAGCAAGAGTCCTCAAGAAAAAATACGAACAAAGAGATCGTTCCGAATACAGCGAAGCCGGCGGCGCCGAAGCGCTCGCCAATATTCTCAATCACATGGATAAATCCCAGGAAGAAAATATTCTCAAAGAATTAGAAGCAAATTCCCCGGAACTCGCAAAACAGGTCAAAGAGAAGTTATACACATTTGAGGACGTTTTGGGTCTGGATCAAAAGGAAATGAGAATTCTCATCAATCGTTTGAGCGACGACGAATGTCTCAGTATGGCATTACGCGGAACCGGAGACGAGCTCAGAAATCATTTCTTAAATGCGATGTCGAGAAACAGAGCCGCTGAAATTCTGGACATGATGGAAATTCGGGGAAAACTCACCTTACGCGAAATCAACGACGCCAGAAACGTCGTTCTCAATTTACTCCGAGAATTGGAAGAGGAAGGAACCATCTTTGTAAAAAAGGACGGGGAAGAATACATCTGATATCATCTACGTATAAAGAATTTCATTCTTCTTGTATCCTATAGAAAAATTTTATTGGAATCAAAGTTACATTTTTAAAAGGAATTGTCTGACAAATCATACATTACGGACACAATTGAAGATCCTATAGATGAATCAGGAAAAATTTACAGATTCAATTTCCCGATTGGAAACGTTTGCCGTAAAATCACCGTTTTTTTTTTAAGTTTTATCTATTCCTCCTTACTTTATTACAATATTCTTATCTATTGATCGTAGCAGGGATCCTGTTTTCCATATTCGTATTTGGTGTCGCGGTCCACGAATACTGTTGCGCTGACAATGCTTGGTTGAACGAATTGTTTTTCGCGGTTTTTAGCGTTGGCGGTTGTATTCTTGTATTTTCCATTTTCTATCCTTTTTATATGATCCTTAAATCCTTTTGGATCAAACCGCCGATTCCCCAAGGCGAAATTCTCACGCGAAGAAACAACCCGGAAATTTTTCAGTTATTAGAGAGATTGAGACGACAATTTTCCGGACCGAAAATCCACGAAGTTCGGTTGAACGACAACGATCCTCTTTCGATCATTCGAGTTTTTCCATTCGGGATTTTCGGTTGGTCCAGAAATTTTCTTATGCTCGGGGCGCCTCTACTCTCCGTACTGACTCCGGAAGAATTCGAAGCCGGGATCACTCACGAATACTGTCGTATCGTCGGACGATACGGGGGAAAATTCGTCCTTTGGCTCCAAAGGGTTCGTCATATTTTAGAAGAAATACAACCCAATGACAAATTCATTGCGTATCATCTTGCTCTATCGAGAATTCAAATCTATGAAGCGGATCGTTTAGTCGGCGAGTTGTTGGGAATCGACGCCGTTGTAAAGCTGATCACACTCAGCACGATCGAAAACAAAATGATCGAACGTTACCGGAATTCGGTGCATACTTTATCCAAAACCGTTTTGAATTCGCATTCGAATATACAGCAAATACGAAACACATTCAAACGGTTTTATATACGAAACGAAATACGATGGTCGGCAGAACCCGATCCCGCGTCTACCAAGGATCCAAACCCGAGCATGCAAGACAGACTTTTTGCATTCAAGGAGAAACCTAATTTTGACCACACTCTCTTTCAAAGTGCTTTCGAAAAATACTTGGGGGATTACGATATCTAAATACCATCAAAAACCGAAAAAAACTTTGTAAGACGACTTTTCCGGTTTCCTTGTGTGATCGGTCTCGCGTCGACTGTTTGGAAATTCGATCCGATGGAAATCCTGTCCGGGTCAAACGACAAGTAAAAACGGAACAAACTGTCGATTCGAATCCCAATCTTTCTGCTTTCGCATGTAAATGTGATTCCAATGCTCGAAAGCTTCGAGTCCGATTTTGATTTAAGTTAAGGATTAGTTTAAAAAAAGAATGAATCTCGGAGCTGACGGGACTCGCCGTTACGCAATTTTACATCGTATAAAATTAAGCTCCACGGCGTCTTTCTCGTGGCTCGTCCATCCATGGACTCGCTTCGTGTTTTTCGCTTTTTACGAAAGCAAAAAACACTCTCACTCGAAAGCTTCGAGTCCGATTTTGATTTAAGTTAAGGATTAGTTAAAAAAAGAGAATGAATCTCGGAGCTGACGGGACTCGCCGTTACGCAATTTTACATCGTATAAAATTAAGCTCCACGGCGTCTTTCTCGTGGCTCGTCCATCCATGGACTCGCTTCGTGTTTTTCGCTTTTTACGAAAGCAAAAAACACTCTCACTCGAAAGCTTCGAGTCCGATTTTGATTTAAGTTAAGGATTAGTTAAAAAAAGAGAATGAATCTCGGAGCTGACGGGACTCGAACCCGCGACATCCTGCGTGACAGGCAGGCACTCTAACCAGCTGAGCTACAGCTCCTGATTCCCTTGATACTTTTTCAAATCAAGCTATCCGGTCAATCCATTTCAACCAAATTAGTTCGAAAAATTCTGTTCCGAAAATCAATTCTTTCATTTACTGGAATACAAAATTCTTCCCATAAAAATATTGGAACCCGAATCAGAATGATCGTTCAGGAAAAAAAACCAAAAGAACTTTTGGAAGACAGGATCTTCACTGTTTCCAATTTTCTCTCCGTGAGCAGAGTTTTTCTTCTGCCTTTTTTCATTACTTTCACGAAAACTTATATGGAAGATCCGAAAAAAACGGAATTCTTAATCTATGCCATTCTTACTTGTTTGCTTGCGGTTCTTACGGATTATCTAGACGGCTTTTTAGCAAGATTGCTTCACCAGGAATCCGTTTTGGGAAGATATTTGGACCCGGTTTGCGATAAGTTTGTTACCATCGGTGGTCTTTCCGTAATCGTTCATTACTTTCGTTTTCCTCTCTGGATTTTGATCGCGTATATCATCCGGGAAATCCTGGGAATTTGGCTGGGAAGCTTTCTTTATCTCAAGCGTGGAATTCAGGGCAAACCGAATTGGTGGGGCAAATTCGGAGTAGGACTCGTTGCAGTCGCGGTTCTCTGGTATATGTGTTTACCTCTCATCGAACTCAATGTAGTTGGAGAAAGCGTTCTCAAACGTCCCGAATACTCGGGGTATGTTCTCGTTCTCATTCTTTGTGTCGGTATTTTTGCTTATTCCAAACGCTATTGGAATATTGTATTCCACCCTGAAAAAATTCAGATCGATCCAGAGGATAAAAAGACCCGAAAGAAATACGAGTTGGTTTAATCGTAACTTCCTTGACTCCCAACCCTTCTCCAACATCCTGTCCATTGCAACCGCTCGGGTGGTGGAATTGGTAGACACGCAAGCTTGAGGTGCTTGTGCCGTTTAGGTGTAGGGGTTCGAGTCCCCTCTCGAGCAAAAAATCTCCCTTCTTTTTAAAATCATACAAATCGATTTCAGCGCATCGGGGACTCGAAGCGAGCTTTGGTAAAGCGTTTTGAGCTTTCGTAAAAAGCGAAAAACGCTTCCGAGCCACACGACGTGGCGAGGCCAAAGCGAGACGCCGTGGAGCTTAATTCGTCACGAGGACGAATTGCGTAACGGCGAGTCTCCTAAATTTCGACTCGTAGGGAGAAATTTACTGAGTTGATTCGAGCAAAAAATCTCCCTTCTTTTTAAAATCATACAAATCGATTTCAGCGCATCGGGGACTCGAAGCGAGCTTTGGTAAAGCGTTTTGAGCTTTCGTAAAAAGCGAAAAACGCTTCCGAGCCACACGACGTGGCGAGGCCAAAGCGAGACGCCGTGGAGCTTAATTCGTCACGAGGACGAATTGCGTAACGGCGAGTCTCCTAAATTTCGACTCGTAGGGAGAAATTTACTGAGTTGATTCGAGCAAAAAATCTCCCTTCTTCATCACCGCAAAAAATCCTATCTGAATTGTGGCCCGGACAAATCCTTGAAAAATCATCCGTTTCATGGATCAGGGAAAACAATGCTTTACGAAATCACGATTCTCCAATTTACAAAAATGCTCCAAAATCTTGCCCGTCTTTTAGAAAAAGCCGCCGCGTTTTCGGAAACAAAAAAAATCGAAGTAGAAGTCCTTCTCAATTCCAGACTGGCACCCGATCAGTTTCATCTGATCAAACAGATTCAAATCGCGACCGACACGGCGAAATTGGGAGTATCTCGTCTTACTGGAAAGGACGCGCCGAAACACGATGACCAGGAAAAAACACTTCCTGAATTGCAAGCCCGCATTCAATCCGTTTTAGAATATCTTTCTACCTTTACCGAAAAAGATTTCGGCGAGTCTGAGGAAAAAAAAGTCTCACAACCTCGTTGGGAAGGAAAGTATTTAACCGGAAAAGAATTTGCGATCCAACACGCGATTCCGAATTTCTATTTTCATATCACCACGGCGTATTCCATCCTTCGTCACAACGGCGTCGATATCGGTAAAAAGAATTATCTGGGCGACATGCCTTTCAAAAGTTAACATTCGAAATTTCAGAGATAGTTTCAAACGATGTTCCCTTCCAAACTAAGAATTCCATCCATAATTTTGCTGATTCTCTTTGGGTTCTCTTTTTGCAACTCGGAGACTCGGGAACGCGACGCGCGTGTTGTCGATCCACGGAATGCAAAGGGAATTCCCGTTTTGATTTATCACGAAATCGTAACGGAAGAAGATCGTGAGCCGGGTGAAACCGTGATTTCGTTAAAACGATTCGAGGAGCAGATGCGTTATCTCTCTTCGAAGGGATACCATCCGATTTCGATGAAGGATCTTCTTTTATATATGGGGAAAAAAAAGACGCTGCCCGAACGTTCGGTCGTTCTCAATTTTGACGACGGCTGGAAGAATGTTCTCAATGCGGTTCCGATTTTAAACCATTATTCATTTCCGGCATCCTTTTGGATCATCGCCGGCCCCAAAGGAATCGGAAAGGGGGAATATATGGAATGGTCCGACATCCAAAATCTTTCCAAAAATCCGTTGTTTGAAATCGGCTCTCATACATACAGTCATCCCTGGAATCCAAAAGACAATTTGGTAACCTGGGTGGACGGGAAAAATCCAGGTAAGGGTTCGAAAGAAGCTTTTTTTGAGCTCAAAGAATCCAAAAAGATTCTCGAAACAAAACTCGGAATTCCCATCGACTATCTCGCCTGGCCTTGCGGATGGTTCAATGATACTCTCGTAAAAATAGCGATACAAGCAGGTTATAAAGCGATACTCACAACGGAGGACGGGGTCAACCAACCGGGAACCAATCCATTCGCCATCAAACGAATTTTTATCGATGGGAAATGTGATCTTGATACATTTATTGAACAATTGGAAAATCCGCGATACATCGTCTGCCAAAAGACTCAAAAATCGACCCAAGGAAATTCGCCCTATTCTTATTAGAATTTTCTAAATTTCCACCCAAACGTAAATTTTCCTTCGGTCGGAAATAATTATGAATTACATAACGAGCGGCAATTTTTGTTATAGTAGTTTTAGTAGAATTTAAATGCAGATCCATCCAGCTCTTGACACTCAACCCTCGAATTTAAATACACACCGGCATTATCGGAATCAGATCTGGATCACCCGTTTTTTTCTTCTAATAACGATCATCGCCTGCGGATTGGCAAGCGTAGAGATGTGGAACGTTCTTTGGGATCAAATCCTGGACGATAGACCGTTTGCGGCGATCGGACAGGCCGCATTTATAGCAATCATCTCTCTTTTGACCTATGGGAATTTCGTTTATCAATATACCCGTCTTGGCTACTTCAAACGTCTTCTCAAACACAATCCTCCCGAAAGGGAAGAATTGGAAAAAATTTATACGAAACCCTCTGCTCCCTTGGCAATCCTCGTTCCCTCTTATAAAGAAGAATTGGACATCGTTCGGGAAACCCTTCTTTCGGCCGCATTACAAGAATATCCAAACCGCAGGGTCGTCCTGCTCATCGACGATCCTCCTCAGTCGAAAAATTATTCCGACTTTGAAACGCTCAATAAAACGAGAGATCTGCCAAACGTCCTCCAAAAGGAATTTGAGGAAGCGTCGATGCCGCTCCAAGAGGCAAAAAGCCGGTTTTTAGATCGCAAATCTTCCGGCGCCCTAGACAATTTCGAGGAGACCGAGACAATCATCCAACTCTACCAAAATGTGATTTTCTGGTTTCAAAATAAAATGAAGGGATATGACGATCCGGAAACAAAAAGAGAACTTCCTCATCATACCCGCGTTTTTATGAGAGATCGTTTTTTTGGGGAATGGTCTCGCTTGCATTCCGAAAGGATTTCCGAATTGCAAAACATTCTCTCTCAAGGTGGAGCCGACATCGATCGAATCGAAAGAGAATACAATCGTTTAGCTTCTCTTTTTTCGGTTCAGTTTACGAGTTTTGAAAGAAAACGATATCTAAACCTATCTCATCTCCCGAACAAGGCGATGAACCTAAACAGCTATATTTATCTCTTAGGAAAAAAATGGAAAGAACAGGAAGAAACTCACGGAATCGTATTAGAGGAAACGACTCATTCCGATTTTTCTTTTGAAATTCCATCTGCAGAATTTTTGATCACTTTGGATGCGGACAGCATCCTACTTCCGGATTACACCTTAAAACTGGCTCATGTCATGTCCGCAACAGGAAACGAAAGAATCGCAGTCGCGCAAACTCCATACAGTGCGGTTCCGGGAGCGCCTAACGCATTGGAACAAATGGCCGGAGCGACCACGGACATTCAATATCAAATTCATCAAGGTTTTACACATTTTGGAGCGACCTTTTGGGTCGGAGCCAATGCGATGCTTCGTCATCGGGCCCTCTTGGATATCTGCACGATCTATCAGGGACGAGGTCATAAAATTTACAGATACATACAAGACAACACCGTGATCGAAGATACGGAATCCAGTATCGACCTTTTGGATGTAAATTGGAATCTTTATAACTATCCCGAACGTCTTGCTTACAGCGCCACACCTGCGGACTTCGGATCTCTTTTGATCCAAAGAAGAAGATGGGCGAACGGAGGATTGATCATTCTTCCAAAACTGCTTCGCCATGTGTTTCGATGGCCTTGGAGTATCGCGAAATTTGTGGAAGCATTCTTCCGGGTTCACTATCTGGGGTCGATCGCCGCGGTCAATATCGGTTTGGTCATTCTCATGGGAAGTCCGATCGGAGAAGGAATGGAAACCTACTGGATCCTGATCTCTTCGATCCCTTATTTCATTTTATATGGAATGGATCTGGTAAGACTCGGATACAAATGGATCGATCTGGTTCGAGTGTATTCTCTAAATCTGCTTCTGATTCCGGTGAATCTTGCAGGTGTGTTCATGTCCGTCAACCAAGCGATCACGGGCAAACAGATTCCGTTTAGCAGAACCCCAAAGGTGATCGGCAGAACCGCAATGCCTTCTCTGTATGTAATCGCGGAATATTCGCTTTTGGCCCAGCTGCTTTTCGGGTTTGTTACAAACTATCTTCAAAGAAACTGGACCTATTCGGTTTACAACCTAGCAAACGCATTGATGTTGGGATATGCGATTGTAAAGTTCATAGGATTGAGAGCGAGCTGGGAAGACATTCTCCTTTCTATGAACAAACCTCCTGTGGAAATCGTGGAGACCGTCGCCCATTTTGTGGAACCGAGGGTTCAAATCGATCTCGAAGCCGCTTTGGTTTACCGAAACGAAACTTCGGAGCAAGATCTGGTCAACCTAGAAAGAATTCGTTCTTAAAATTGATTCTTTTCAACTCCATAGAATTAGATCCGCAAGACCGGTTTAAAGAGAACCGGTAAATTCCTCTTGTCTTTTGGTTCCTGGGAAAAACTCTCGTTCTATATGTCTGCAAATCAAGGACCGGTATCCGTACAGGAAGTTTTGTACAAAGCTCGGTTATTCTTTTCCGGATTTTTTCTCTCATTGATCTTACTTCTCGGAATCGTATTTCTCTCTCCTTTCTTTTTGATCAAAGATAGCCCGTTTCCAAAAAGCGACGCTCTGGTTTTAGAAGCAAAAGAAACCATCCCGAAGGACATCTTAAAAAACGCCGCCGACGGATTTAAAAAAGGCTACGCGGGAATCGTCATCGTATTGTATTCACCCGCAAACTCGAATTCTAATCTTGGAATTTCCCAGGACCTAACCTCGGAAATCCAAAGCTCTCTCGTAACACTCGGAGTGGAAGAATCTAAAATTCTCATCTACAAACTCGAGCCCTACCCCGCTGGAGCTAAGAATTTTTCAAAATCTCTTTTAAAAATCTGTCTGGATCGGCAGTTGAAAAAGATTCTCGTTCTTTCCAAACGATTCGAATCTTCTCTCAATCAGAAATTATACCAATCCGTACTGGGTCCCGCAGGATTGATCATTCATGTGGTTCCGCTTTCGGATAAAACGAGTATTTCCAATTGGTTTCTAACCGAGGAAGGATTCGAACTCGTATTTTCAAATTTAGCACGAACTCTGTATCAAATACTCCCA
This sequence comes from Leptospira sp. WS92.C1, assembly GCF_040833975.1. Classification (NCBI taxonomy): domain Bacteria; kingdom Pseudomonadati; phylum Spirochaetota; class Leptospiria; order Leptospirales; family Leptospiraceae; genus Leptospira; species Leptospira gorisiae. The sequence continues at coordinate 1,852,355 of NZ_CP162130.1, read as the reverse complement.
GGAAAATAAAATCGGAAATGTCAGACGCAAAAGAAACAAACGAGCTCATCCAGCAACGAATTCAGAAAATTGAAGATCTAAAAAAACAAGGAATCAATCCCTACCCCGTTCGTTTTTTTCCGGATTCAAAGTCGAAAGATATCGTTGAAAAATTCGAGGCCAGTCCGACGGGTCCCGAAACCAAATACAAACTTGGTGGAAGACTCCATTCCAAAAGAGTCATGGGAAAGGCGAGCTTCGCCCATCTAAAGGACAGCACCGGAATCATTCAACTCTACGCGACTCGTGACGACCTGGGAGAAATGGAATATTCCCTTTTCAAAACCTTGGACCTGGGTGATATCATCGGTCTCGAAGGATATCTTTTTACGACTCAGAAGGGAGAAATCACGTTACACGTCACATCCTTCCAGCTTCTCGCAAAATGTATACGCCCTCTTCCGGTCGTCAAAGAAAAGGACGGAGTGATTTACGACGCGTTCGCAGACGTGGAACAAAGATATAGAATGCGTTATGTGGACCTTGTCGTAAACGACTCCGTCAGAGACACATTCGTTACAAGAAGTAAAATCGTCTCCGAAATCAGAACGTTTCTGACCAACGAAGAATTTTTAGAAGTGGAAACTCCGATGATGCAACCGATTGCCGGTGGCGCCGCCGCGAGACCGTTTGTAACTCATCACAACACCTTGGATATGCAGCTGTTTTTAAGAATTGCTCCCGAACTCTATCTCAAACGATTGATCGTCGGCGGAATGGATCGTGTCTTCGAACTCAATCGGAACTTTAGAAACGAGGGAATTTCCACAAAACACAATCCAGAATTTACGATGATGGAAGCGTATATGGCCTTCGGAGACATGGCCTCTATGCTTGACCTAACGGAAAGATTGATCACTCATCTCGCTCAAAAAATTTGCGGAACCCTCAAAATCCAATATGGAAAGGATCAAATCGACCTCTCTCCTCCTTGGAGAAGAGTAACGTATGTGGATATCATCAAAGAATACAGCGGAATTGATTTTAGCCAAATTAAGACCCTGGAAGAAGCCAAGAAAAAGGCCTCCGAATTGAAAGTGGACGTTTCCAAATGCCAGACTATCTGGAAAGTCGCGGATGAAGTATTTTCAGACAAGGCCGAACCGAATTTGATCCAGCCTGTGTTTATTACGGACTATCCAAAGGAACTTTCCCCTCTTGCAAAGTCCAATCCGGACAAACCGGGTTATGTAGAACGGTTCGAGCCCTACATCGCGGGAAGGGAGATCGGAAACGCATTTACGGAGCTAAACGATCCGTTTGATCAAAAAGAACGATTCGAAGAACAGGTAAAACAAAGAGAAGCCGGAGATGACGAAGCGTTTATGATGGATGAGGATTACATTCGAGCTTTGGAATATGGAATGCCGCCTACGGGAGGGCTCGGGATCGGAATCGATCGATTGGTGATGCTCTTGACCAATTCTCATTCGATCCGGGACACCATTCTATTTCCGTTGATGCGACCGGAATAGGATTCCGATAAAAATCCAAGTGGCTTCTTACGATATCGAATTGAGAAGTCGTTTTGATTCTAAAATATAAAATAGAATCCTAAGACTTTTTTTTGCGGAATAAGGATTTGAAGAATACCGTGATAAAGAACTGAAACATTCTAAAAATGCGAAACAGCCTCCAGGGTTTGCTCATGATTCTCCACAACCAAACGAGCCCTCTGAGTTTGAAAAAGTTAGGAGCTTTTCTCACCTTACCCGAAAGGATATCCAAGGAGCCACTGACCCCGATAATCACGGAATGACCAAAAAAAGCGGTATTATTTTCGATCCAAATCTCCTGCTCCGGAAAATCCATTGCAAGAAAGATAATATTCGGACTTGTTTTCCGAATGGATTCTTTTACCATCAATTCTCTTTGGGGATTCATATATCCCGCGTGACGACCGACGATCCGGACTCCTGGAAAATGACGGGAAAGAGTAAAATACACCTTCTCGATCACGTCTTCTTTTCCGCCTAACATAAAAATAGAATAATTTCTCAATTCGCAAAGACGAACCAAGTCCATCATCAATGCGATCGGGGAGATCCGATCCTTCAGATTTTTTCCAAGACGACTCGCAGCCCATTGCAGACCCGCCCCTTCCGCAAGAATCATGGTAGCCTTTTCCGTAATTCTGTGAAGTTTCTTTCCCTTTCGTACCGACATGATTTTGATCGGATCTAAAAATAGAATATGATGAAATCGTTCTTTTTCTTCCAGTAAACGATAGATTTTCGCTACGGATTCGTCTTGAGAAACATTGTCAAAAGGAACCCCTAAAATATCGGTTTTTCCTAATGTTTCTGTTTGTATGACCTGGTAATCGAGGAGGTAGTCGCGATCGTCTTTTGCGGAAAGATGTATGATATCGCCGGGGTTTTTCATCCTAAAGGCATCCTATACGACATAAGTTCAGAGTCAATTGAAAGTTATCGATTTTGATTCCGTATTTTTAGCGCCGCGGCTCTAAATTCTTTTTCCAAACAGGCCATAGAAATGCTCGAAAGCAGAAACGACCCGTATGACAAAAGATCCTCTAAATTTGAAGCCTGAATTCCTCCGATCAAAGTAACCGGAACCGGACTCACCCTATCGATTTTTTCCAAAATGGGAGTTCCCACGGCAGATTTGGCGTCTTCCTTACTCTCCGTCGGAAATACGGGCCCAAACCCTGTATAATTCCAAAGTTTAGAATCCAGAGAAACGACATCCTCCAGAGTATGAGAAGAGATTCCCAAAAAAAGATTTGAATCGATCAAGACCGCTTTTTGTTTGTCGCTCAATGCTTCAAAATCTTCCTTTCCGAGATGCGCTCCGAAACAACCAAGTGAGATCGCCTTTTCCCAATGATCATTCAAAATCCAGAATGCAGAAGGATAACGGATTTGTAGGGATTTTACAAGAATTTCTAATTCGTTTTCGGAAGCGGACTTCGCTCGAATTTGAATAAAAGGAACCAGGTCCGGAAATTCCAACCATAGTTTTGGTAGTTCGAAACAATCCAGATTTTTCTTTTTACAAAAATCCAGATCTAAGATGGGATAAATTCCGGGACTTCTCCAGGGAAGTGTTTCATCCCTCACCGACAAACCTGAGAATTTCCGACTGATCTTTGTCATTCCACAATGTCTCCGACCAAACTGCTCGTTTCAGAATGATTCTTTTTTTCGGAACCGCGATCATTCCCGATCGAATTTTAAGATATCGTAACAAAGAAAAAATGGAAGAAGATTCTAACTCGGAAAGAGGAAGTGTTTTGACATCTACTTTCATAAAAATCATTTTAAAGTTTGGATATCGAATCTTAACATGTCCAATCTTTTTTGATTTACGCAGAATTCCTGGGCAGGGAACCTACCCTTATGAGGAAACTATCTTCAATTATCCTTTTTTCATTCTTACTTTTGATCGCCTTTGAAGGCTGTAGTTCCAGAAAAGACGAAACCAAAGAGAAAGCGTTTCTAAGCTACGTGCTTTCTTGCGGTCCCGGTGGAACGGTCGACTCCTGTAACGCGGGTTGCGCTTCTACCTACGGAGCTCCGACTGCGGAAAATTTCCAGGCTCTCAATGCGTGCACAAGCGCCTGCTCTTCCAATTGCAATCTTTTGACTTTGTTTCTTCAATTTAGCTCGTATAACAAGTAAAGAATCGAAACATCGAGGCCGCGAAGATTCCTGCGGTCTCAATTCTTAAAATAGAATCTCCAGCCTTTACTCCAAGAACTTCTTTTTCTCGAAACAGGTCTTTCTCCTTTTCTCTAAAACCGCCCTCGGGCCCGACGATCCAAATCGAATTTTGAAAGAATTCGGGTTTTAAATCGAATTTTCCATTCGGATCCAATTGATACATACCGTGGGGAATTGCGGGTTGTCTGTTTAAAAATTCTTTCAGAGACATAGGAGCTTCCACTTTCGGCAGAAAAATTCTTTTGGATTGAATCGCGGCTTCTTCCATAATTTTCCGAGCTCTCTCTAGGTTAAAATCTTTTCGGTCCGATTGTTCAAAAATCAAAAAGTAAAAATGAGTCAAGCCGAGCTCGGTTCCTTTTTGCAAAAGCCATTCCAATCGGTTTCCTTTGGGAATCGCAGTCGCGATTCCGGAGATCCTTTCTATCTTTTGATGGAGAATCGTTTGTTTCAAACCGCCTCTATGTAAATTGGCGGGAACCTCGTAAATACATTCCAATCCGTCTCCATCCAGGATTCGGACGTGTTTAATCTCGGAATGGATCCGAAGCGCTTTTAGATGCGAAATTTCATCACGATTTAAAACCAACTCGGTTTCCGACTGCCAACCCCTTCTAAAAAGAATCGCCTCTTCCAAAACGGACCACCTATCGATTCAAGTTAGCAAGATCAAATAAAGAAGGATCGGGCTTTACTTCCTTATCAATTTCAGTATATTCTAATACACTGATGGATCCGGTATTAAGATCGAGCATTTCCAATCGACTGGCGTGATCTTCCTTGGCGATCTTTTGATTTTGTTTTACTTTGAGAGGACCGTATTTGATGTTCATCGTCTTAAAAAGTACGCCGTCCCGATCGTGAAAATCCAATCGAGTCGGTTTTAGGGAATCGAGTTCCAAGAGTAATATGAGTTTTGAATAAAAATACGGTATGATCGGTTTGAGAGAAACACGTTTAAAGGATTGCTCCGCTGCTTTGAGGTCGCTCTGAACGATCGGATTGTAATTGGCCTGATACGAAACTCCCGAAAGATCCATAAAACTGAATCCGGTAGCCAAATGTTGTTCGTATTTTTCCTCGTCCACTTTTCGAAAAATCTTTTTGGAAAGCACGTTAAATACGTAAATTTGTTCTCCTCCGTCCTTGATTAGAATTTTATACTCTAATCCGCGCCCTCGGCTTTCAAACAAATAGAGGGTATCGTCGTCCTTTCGAAAGATACTCACATCCCAACTCGCGGTTTCCCCGCTTCTTCGAATGAGAATGAGATTTGCTTTGATCAGTCCCAGATTGGACTTAACCAGGGCTTGATCCAATCTGGCGATCAACTCCTGCGCGACTCTTGCGCCGGATCCTTGTGAGTTTACGTTTCCGCTAAAAAAAGTAGCGGCGAAAAATCCGACAGTCAACACAAGAACCCGAATCAACTTTACTCTGCCCTCATAGTAGGTGCACTGAATGAATAGAGTCCGTGCACAGACCCCTGCGCCTGCGCGGATTCGGAACGTCTTTCAAAACGCAACGCACCTTCTCTCAAAGCCTTGTGGATTTCAGGAATGGATTGGAATCCCATATCTTGAAACGAAAGTCGTAATCCCTGTGATAGATAAGGAATAAAATTAAGAATCGATCCTCGATCGACAACGGAACCGCTGACCCCTTGAGCCACCTTTACTTTTTGACCTTCGTTGAAATAACGTTTGTCTCCGCCGGCTTTCATCGCCTCGATCGAAGCCATTCCTCTGTATTTCTTAAGACGAATTCCATTTTCATAAAAATACTCGCCCGGTGCTTCCGAAGTTCCCGCAAACATAAATCCCATCATACAAGTGGAGGCTCCAAGTGCCAGCGCATTCGCAATATCTCCGATATTGGAAATCCCTCCGTCCGCGATCACCGGAACGTCGTATTTAGCCGCGTGTTTTGCGGTTTGGAAGATAGCGGTGGCTTGGGCTCTTCCCACTGCCATCGTATCCTGAGTGATACAGATGGACCCCGGTCCCATTCCGATTCTCAGTCCGTCTGCTCCCGCACGGATTAGATTTTCCGCTTGTCCGCGGGTCACCACGTTACCACCGACTACTTCCAGATTTTTAAATTCTTTTTTGATAAATTGAATCATTTCGATTTGATAATTGGAATTCCCTTGAGCGGAATCGATGATGATCACATCCACTCCCGCGGCGTATAGAGCGGCGACTCTCTCTCTAGACTCGAGTAAGGTGGAAACGGCCGCTCCGCAACGAAGTCTTTTTCTTTCGTCTTTAGACGCATCGGGAAATTCCTTATTCTTTTTGAGATCCGAACGGCTCACAAGAGAAACCAGTTTTCCATTCGAATCGACAATCGGAAGCTTTCCAATTTTTGTCTTTTTTATAATATCATTTGCTTCTTGAAGAGTAATTCCCGCTTTTCCAGTGATCACGTTCGTCGTCATCACCTTATCCAAAGTGATCTCTCGATTTTTTTCGAAATCTATATCGCGGTTGGTGACGATCCCCAAAAGTTTGGAATTTTTTGTGCCGTCTTCGGTGACTGGGATTCCAGTAAATCCTTTGTGTTCTTTGATCCAGTCCAGATCTCGTATTGTATTTTTCGGACCGAGGATGACGGGTTCGGTGATGAACCCGTTTTCGAAACGTTTTACTTTTTCTACAAGAGCCACTTGCTCTTCGATCGTATTGTTATAGTGAATGATACCGATTCCTCCCATCAACGCTTGCGCGATTGCCATAGAGGATTCAGTCACCGTATCCATTGGAGAACTGATGAATGGTCGTTTTAATTTTATATTTCGAGTCAGTCTGGTTTCCAGCTCAACTTCAGAGGGATGGAAGTCGATAAATCCAGGTAGGACGAGAAAATCTCTGTAGGTTAGACCGATCTGAAGACTGAAAAGTTCGTCTCCGGATAGTCCGTCTAAATATTCGGAGTCGCGGTAAGTTTGGTTTGACATTCTTATTCCTTACCTAGTACATAAAAGGTAAACAGAGAACTGAGATCAAGAGAATTTCCCCTCGAACGCTTTGAAAAACTATGGAAACAATCCAGAGAAAAAAAAGAGACAAAGAAACCATTGGGGACCCTGCCAAAAAGTTTCATATTATTTCCAAATTCCTTGTGAAAACGGATATAGTTGCTCAATCCCCGGGAGCCGTTAAACAGATCGTAAAAATTTTACAGGTTTCAAAAGACGCGACCAAAATTTTAATTCAAACTCAGACCCCGAACGCATTTCCGCTCAACAGCCAAGTAATACTCACAAAACTTCTCGCAAAGTATGTGGAATTGGACTGCGAGGTTTTGGATGAAAAACCGAACAACCAATTGGTCCTCGGCGTTTCGGATATTTCGATTGCGAGCAAAGAACGCACCCTAAATCGGATTTCTCCCGCGGAAGGAATGGTCTGGATCACAAATATTCGAACCAGCAAAACCACAATCGAAGCAAACTTATTTAACATCCCTACCTCCGTAAAAGTAAATTTCGCCGATTACGAAACAAAATTAAAATCCAAGTTTGATATCCTCAAAATAGACGTATTTCGTACCATTGGTGACAAATTTGACCTCGTTAAAAAAACGAGAAAGATTCTGTTTCTTCCGGATACTCAGAAACAAGAAAGTTATACGCCCTTTGATGAGGAAGGATTTGTAGATTACGCTTCCGAAATCGGAGACTCGGAAGATATCCGTAAAAAAATCATCGAATACGGAAATCAAAAGATCAAATCGGAACTGATCGTTCCGGTAATTTATCTAAACCACGAGGAACAAGCGATTCCCATCGGATATGTTCACGCTCAGAACCGTACTAGAGAAATCGATATCATAGAAGTGATGGAGATCAAAACTCTTACCTTTGAAATGGTGGATCGAATCCGAGAATCCAACACGGTTCTGGTAAAGGAACGATTTCCGATCGTGAACATTTCGACAGGCGGACTCAAAGCGAAGATCAATCATCCGGATCTAAATCATGATCTTACCAAAAGGGCCGGGTTTACATTTGACATCTTTTTCAAAATGCAGGCTCCTCTAACAGCGTTCGGAGTGATTCGCTCTGTCACAAAGGATGCGGAAGGAAATCTGTATGTCGGACTTTCCATCGAAGGAAATTCCTCCAGACCGGGGGAAAGAAAAAAATACATAGACAATGTAAATCGCCTACTCGCGGAAGCACAACAGGGTCAAACCTAATCGTTCCTCACAAAAAATAGGAATTCTAAGACATTCTAAATTACGAATATTCGGAAACCTGCACATCCACAAATAAAACGTGGCCGTCAGGAAGACGTTTGCTGTAAGTGATCAATAAGGTTTCGTAGCTAATATCGTAGTATGGATTGCTGATAATCCATTCCGCACGGGAATCCTTCATCGATTTATAAAACTGCTCCAGAAAGTAAGGCCTCCAACTCCAGTTTCTTCCGATAAAGGACCGATCGGTATCCATGGACATTTCTCCAATCCTCATATAATTGGGGGAAACCTGACTACCGGTAAGACTGGTAACGTAGATTCTAAAAACAAAATCGCTCAGTATCGTCGCGTTTTGAATATGGATCGTATGTAGGTCTTCTTCGGGAAGGACCACGATTCCGGAAAGATCCAGCTTTTCAGTCAGCTCCTTTTCTCGTTTGATTTGTTTTAACAACTGATATCTCTTGTAATTGAAAAATAGTTCATGCAATGTCGAAAATCTGAGTTTCAATTCCTCTTGACCGATCATATCCGGAAGAGCTTCCGCAAAATAGAATCCTTGCAAAAAACGAGCGCTATAGGTAAGAGATTGAAACAACTCCGTTTCATTTTCGATCCCTTCGAACAAAAGAGAACAGCCCAATGATTCCGATAATTTGGAAATCGTAAAAAGAATTTCCTGAAAATTCCGGGAAGTCACGGAATGTCGCAGCATCTGTAAATCGACCTTTAAGATATCCGGATGAAAGATTCCGATTCGATCCAAGTTAGAAGAACGAGAACCCAAGTCGTCGATCGCAACAAGAAAACCTTCCTTTTTATATCGAGAAATCAGCGGTCTTAGACTTTCTATATTTCCGTCAAAATGTTCTTCGACGATTTCAATGACGATCTTGGAAGCGTCTAATCCCAATTCTTTTACAAGACGAATTGTATAAGAATCCCCCTGCTCGTCTTCGATAAAATCCCGCATGTATGCGGGCGATATATTCAAAAAAAGTTTTGCGTCCGGAAACCGATCCTGCTTTTTCAAAAGATGCAGAATTGCCTTTTTGCGAAGATCCCGATCGACTTCACGTTTGAGATTGTAAATTTCTTTTTTTTCGATCGGATCGATGATCCCCGTTTCCGCATCCAAAAAGAAAGGACCAAGACTATGGATATTTCCGAATTGATCCCTAAACCTTCCTAGAGTTTCATAACCGAATATGGAATCTCTTTCAACGGAAAGAATGGGTTGGAAAAACGGAATGATTTCCCCAGACTGGAACCAAATATCCCATTCCGCTTTTGTTTTCGGGAGAATGCCGGAAGGCTTGATCATTCGGTTACAAGTTTTCTCGCACTCACTATCCTACAAGGAAAATCCGACTTATATACAAAAACCCGAACGTTTTATACAAGCATCGTTTTAAACCGAATGGCAAAAGGAACGCAACCTTGAGACGCATTTTGTATTTTACATTCAGCATTTCGCTGATTTTATTTGGAATTATTTCGGCCTATCAACTGCGTTGGATTGCGGATGACGCGTTCATCAGTCTACGTTATGCGAAGAATTTCGCGGAAGGCAAAGGTTTAGTTTTTAACGCGGGAGAGTATACGGAAGGGTATACAAATTTTTTATGGACTCTTTTGTTGGTTCCGTTCCAAGGATCTGAAACGATCGATCCTGTAAACGTCACTTATTTCTTTGGAATTTTTTCTTTTTTTGGGACCTGTGTCTATCTGATGCTTTTTGGTCTGCAAGCTTCGAAAAGAAAATTTCACTTCCCGTTTGCATTGGCCTTTTTTGTTTTGATTCACCACAATCGTGTCTTTGCGACAGGCGGTTTGGAAACTTCTCTACATGGCTTTTTGTTCCTAGCGGCATCTTATCATTTATTATCAAATTCCAAGGATTCCTTTTTTAGTCTCTTTTATAGAAGAGCCCTGTCTTTCAAGAAAGCTCGAAACCTGCAAGTCTCTCCCGAAGAATCCGTAAAAAACGGGGCACATTCTTATGATTTCGTCCTCGGAATTATCGCCTCTTCACTCAGTTGTCTCAATCGACCGGACGGACTTTTGTTTCATGCACTCGTTGGATTGTATCTTATTTTGTATATTTTACCAAATCAAAAAATAAATTTCATAAAAATCCCCGTCTTTCACCCTCGCATTATCATCGCCTGCGTATTGTATATTTCGCCAATTTTTTTCTATATATGGAAACTTGAATATTATGGAAATATATTGCCGAATACGTTTTACGCAAAGTCGGGAGGAAGCGGAAATCTCTTTCAGGGGATTCTGTATCTCGGTCTTTTTTTAAAGATGTATTACGCGTTGATTCCGATTTTTGGCGTAGCGGTTTTCGAATTTTTGCGAACGATCCGTCATCAAGTTTTAAGACGAAATTTAAAAACGACGCAGAATTTCCGATGGATCCTGCTTTTTTTATTTCCAATGTTATATGGCGGATACTATACCTGGATAGGCGGAGATTTTATGTTTTCTCGGTTTTATCTTCCGATTCTACCTCTGCTCTTTGTCTGGGTGGAATTGAGAATCGATTTTTTTTTGAAGTTGTTCCCGAAATTGAGAAAAATCTCGACCGTTATGCTTTATTCCCTTCCGATCTTGTTAATTCTGCGCTGGGATATTTACAAAGGCTCTCACCTCCCGATCGTTTACGGAATTTCGGATGAAAATCAAATTTACAAACGGGAATCCACAGAGCGGATAAAAACTCAAAGCCTACGATTGAAAAGATACTTTGAAAATTCCAAAGTCAAAGTAGGTTTTGTCGGCGCGGAATGTATTTTGATCTATTATCTAAATCCTGAACTGGCAATCGAAACAGAGGCCGGCCTTACCGACCCTTACATCGCTCGACTCAAAACCACAGTAGGTGCACGGGTCGGTCACGGGAAAGTCGTGCCGATTGATTATCTTCAAAAGAGAAATGTGCATCTACTCCTATATACAAACGGACTTTCGGATAAAACAGACTATAACGAGTTTCTTACGGGAGAATTTGCCGGCCCCTGGAGAATTCTCAATTATTCTCCCTCTGTCATGAAGGAATTAAAAAAGATCACGTCATTTTCCTTTGTGGAGTTTGAAACATATCTAGACTCGTATCAAAAAGAATATCTAAAATTGAAACCGGAATTGAGAAGAAAAAAATATCAAGAATTTGATCAATATTATTTTCGTAACGGCGAAGATCCGCAAAGGCACGATTGGTATAAAAAAAGATTATAGTTTTGTCCAAAACTAAGTTTTATTTTAGAGAAAAGGATAAGAACGACAAGTTTTTATTTCGTCATGAGAATGGATTGCTGCGCTCGCTCCCTCCGTTTCTTTTATAGAATCTTGATTGCTAAAATCGGGCAAGAAAGATAACCTGCATATATCTTCTTTTCCAATTACAAAACACAAACTTAAATGAGTCAGTATCTCAATTTAAAAATTATTCCGATTTTTGCCCTCATTCCTTGTTTATCACTGCTCTATTTTTTTGATCCATTCAATCCGGCACTTTCTAAAGATTTCATCGTTTTTAGTTTTTTTGTATGGATTTGTTGTATTGGAATTGCGGCTAAGAAAAAAATAAAAAGAATTCATCCTCTCTTTTTATTGGCATGTCTTCTTTTGATCGGCCTATCGACCATAAACGGAATCAATCGAGCTCCAGTGGTTTATTTTCCTCAAAAGGTAAACTTAAAAATTCTTTATGCCGCTTCCTTAGTATTTACCATTTTTCTTTTTTTTAAAAATGTTCATCCGATTTTTCTATTTGCGCATACGGTTTTGTTTTCTTGTTCTCCTCCTCTTTTTTCAAGCATCAAATCGGTTCCGTTGCTTATCTTTATATTCGCGTCCTTTTTCTATCTCGCTCCAAAAAAAATACGGCTTAACAAACTTCAGATATCTATAGTGGCTTTTTTTATTTTGGTTCTGCTTTCTTCTATATTGTCGTATAAATCGCAAAGTAGTCTTTTACAGCTCTGTTTGATTTTATCTTCGATTTTGATTTTCTTTTTGATCTCTTCCTATCCGAATCGATCCTTCAAAAAGGGACTCCTGTTGATCCTTTCCTTCAATCTGGTTGTAAACGTGATCAACCTTCTTTCCGCAATTCATACCGTTTGGCCTTTTTCTATTTGGGAACCGCCCATTTTTCTCACATATGTAGGATTTCCAGTTTCGGCAGTCGCGGTCATTTCCGCTTTAACAAGTTTTGTTGCATTTTATACTGCCACTCAATACAAGAGTTACGCTTGGTTTTTAATTCCCGGTTCGATTTTTTCTTTCTATCTAACGTTTTTAAATCAATCCCGTGCGAGTCTTCTCGCTCTTGTAGCGGCTATTCTTATTTTTTTCATTCTACGACTCGGTAAAAAAAACTACGTTTTTAAAATCATATTTCCCGTTTCTTGCATTTTGATTTTAATCGGCGGGTTGTTTTTTGTATCCGACGAATTTGTCACACGTTATGCGAACTCGGAGACGTTGCTCATACGTTTTTCTCTTTGGGCTTTTCACTTTCAATCGGTCCTTGAGAACTCTCCGATCATCGGCCTTGGATTAGAGGCAGATTCTTTATTGGCTCATTTACCCGGAATCAATCCTGAAAGAATCGGATACAATGACTTTTCCAGCTTTCTTCACTCCTTTCGTTCCTATCCGCAAGCTCACAATCTTTATGTGGAAACATTCACGAGTCTTGGGTTTTTAGGAGTTTTTCTTTTCATAGGAACAGCTTGGAATCTAATTTGTTCGGCCTATCAAATGCTCGTTTCCAAACAAAAAGAAACGTTAGATCTAGGAATTTTTGTATTAGGGATCATCGTTTTCATAGCGGTTCATGAATTGTTCGACTTCAATTTAGGGGAACAGCATTTTCTAATACCAGCTACCTTTTGTATCGCGTTGATACGGACAAAACGGGAAACCAAACTTGGATTTTTAAAATTGGATCATATTTCTTTTCGGATTGCATACACAATCTCATTCGTATCTGTTTTTTTTCTTTCTTTTCAATTGAGTTGGGAACAGAGATTACGAAATTTGATTTTGGCCTCCTCTCAAAACGAAATAGAACTTGATAATTTTCTAATATATAAAGAAAAAACGATCGTAAAAAAACAAAGGAAAAATTCATACCCGATCGAGGAAATTCTACAAAATAAATTCTGGATTCGATCGGATGAGAACCTCGTTTTGGCGTCCCTACTTCTTAGAAAATATCCCGAACAAATTTCTTTGGCGGAGTCCTTTTTGGAAAAATGTGTTCAAAACAATCCGTATTCGTCCGTATGCTGGAAGGAAAAAGCTGAAATTCTCAAAAATCAAATCGCGCATCCCGATTTAAAACAAAATTTGGAAAACGCAAAAAAGACGGATCCATTTCATATCGTCATAACGGAGTAAATCACAAATGCTAAACCGACTGAATCATGGATACCTCCGATATTTTTTTTATATATTAATCTTTTTTTTCCTAGCATTCAATCGTTCCAAACTAGATTTCCAGTTTCCATTTGTTTCTAGCGATTCCGAAATCAAATATTACCAAACAATCGCCTTTGCGGAAAAAGGGTTAAAAGGAATCAATCAATCTTCCTGCACTTATCCGGGTTTTATCTACGACGAAACATTTCGTTTTTTTCCATTTGACTATCCCTGGGCGTTTTTGAAAAAGAGCGGAGTTCAACGATGTTTATTTCAGTATCCTCCCGTCTTTGCATTGTTAAACGGACTAACGGCTCTTCTTTTAGGGATAAAAATCATAACGTTCTTACCCCTACTCTGTTTGTTGGGTTGTCTTTTTATTTTTGACCGATTGCTCACGCTTTTTATCGATAAGGGCTGGGCGATTCTGATCGGAACTTTGGTTACATTTTGTTTAAGCTTTCCCGTTTTATCTTCCGAAGAATTTTCGGAAGTTCCATTAAACAATCTATTGCTGCTTTCCTTTGGTTATGTTTTGATCCGTAGCCTTTTTTCGGAGCTAATAACGATCAAAGAGGAAAATTCAGATTCTAATTTTAAAATTTTTGCATTTATATCCGGACTGATAGCAGTGAGCGCGTTTTTTCTTAGAACCGAATCCGCATTTCCGATATTTTTATTTGGTTTTTTATCTTTTTTTACTAAAGAATCCAGAGGGAAACTTGTAAAATATCTAATATTCTCTTTTCCTGGAGCGTTGTTTGCATTTGCCGCAATCGGAACGCTGAATCATTTTTATTCAGGTCATCTGATGGGAATTCGATTTTTAGTGAGTTCCGGAGACACTATGACTCAGTTCTCGATCGCAAAACAAATCTCCATCTTTCAAGGTTATTTATTAGGCGACACAACCAAAACCGGTTTTTTTAAAGCGGCTCCTTATACGATTCTAATTCTGGGAATCGTTGCAGATCTGTTTCGAAAAAGAAATCTAACGGGAGAATCCTTATTCGGTCTTGTCGGTTTTGGAACCTTGGTTTCCATTTCTTTTTTGAGTCCTTATACCGCGGGAGTTCATCATTTCGGTTTGCGATATTTGGAATCCGGCTTTTTATTTCTATCAGCAGGAATTCTAATCTTCTTAAATCAAAGAATCGTCGAGTCTCCGACTACCGGAAGAATTTTAATTCTTGTTGTTCTCTTCAGTCTATATTACAATTACAAGTTCACAAGAGAAGGTTTTAAGATCCTGTTTGGCGCAATTGCACCTTACACAGAAATACAAAAGGAATTTAACTCGAGAAAGATCATAGTTCATAAGGGACAATTCACGAATTATCTAATCGGACATTCTTATCTGACATCGATGCACTTTTCTGCGAACTCACCAAAGGAAGCCTTGGAACTGGAAAGTATTTTCAATCAGAATCAGATAAAGACCTATTCTATATTGGAATACGATTTAGAACCACCGAGGGATCCGAATCTCCCAGAAAAACAATTCAGAGAAAAAATTGCGGTTCGCTTTCCTGATCCGAATCGTTTTTACAAACTTGCCGATCAGAAAAAGATCTTGGATTTTACTTTAAAAACGTATCATCAATTAGAAAAACGTTAATAAGAAAGCGGTGTGTTTCCTCAAGAAAGAAACAAAGGGCGAAGCGTTCTATTTCATTGCCTCACAATGAACCAACATCGTTTTTACAAACTTGTCGACATTATGCTGATACCCGTAGGGAAAGAAGTGTTGAGTGTAAACTCTCCGCTGGCTTTTGGTTTGAGTCCCGATTCATAGAGTTTTGTAGCTGTCGCTTCCTTGTGTGAGCAAACACTCTATTTCTTTGCTACGCAAAGAGCCAAAAGCAGACGCTCCGCTGGCTTTTGGTTTGAGTCCCGATTCATAGAGTTTTGTAGTTGTCGCTTTCCTTGTTGTGAGCAAGCACTCTATTTCATTGCTACGCAAAGAGCCAAAAGCAGACGCTCCGCTGGCTTTTGGTTTGAGTCCCGATTCATAGAGTTTTGTAGTTGTCGCTTTCCTTGTTGTGAGCAAGCACTCTATTTCATTGCTACGCAAAGAGCCAAAAGCAGACGCTCCGCTGGCTTTTGGCTAACTCGCTCCCTATGGGTCGCTCGTTAAGTTCTTTTCAGTAAATGGGCGGTGATGGTTTGACCGATCAAATTGAGGATTTGAACGCTAAAAAAACTGATCATCAAGATTTCTTTTTCCAAATCTAAAACTTGAAATGAGTTTCTCCACCAACGAAATACGATAAAACCAAACAAAAGAACCACAACCAAAATCATTCTTGCAGAATACCAAAACAAAAGGTCTTCCGAAAGATGGTTCAATTTGGAATACAGTTTTAACTCGGGAGTTTTACGAGTCGCGAGAAAAAGACCGATCGCCCAAACCGTCTGTCCGAGAGTTGCCACAAGCAACAGAACCGTAAGAGAATGAATTCCAAAAATATGAAACGGACCGATCGCTACGATTCCGGTCGAATAACCGAAAATCGCAACCGTCCATCCTGCAAAAAAAAGGGTCAACCCTGAGTAATAGAAAAGTTGCTGAGAATGAATGAGAATTTGGAGCAGGTGCCTCATTCCATCTCTCCAGGTTTTTAAATGAGGAACTCTTCCCTCCACATCCGGTGACAGACTGACGGGAACATGCGAAAGTTTCACGCCGCTTCGAAGCGCTTTGACTAACATTTCGGAGGCAAATTCCATTCCGGTACTTTCGATTTCCCATTCAAGATACTTTTTTTTTAAAAAACATCGAAACCCGGAATTGGAATCCTGAACACGATTTCCTTTTTCAGAATATAATAAGTTTATAATCCAGTTAATGACCGGGGTTCCGAGATATCGATGTAAAAAAGGCATCGCACCTTTATGAATCGTTCCGCTCAAACGCGAGCCTATCACAAACTCCGCTCCTTTTTCAATCTCCGCAAGCAACGCAGGCGATTCGAGAAAGTCATAGGTATTGTCAGCATCAGCAAAAATGATGACCTCTCCCGTTGCATTTGTGATTCCGAAATTAAGAGCTGCCCCGTATCCTCTTTCCTTACAATAAACGACCCTGGCTCCGAACTTTTTAGCGATAGTAACGGACTTATCCTCACTCCCGTTATCCGACACGAGAATTTCGACGTTGTATTGTTTTAATTCCTTTTTAAGACGAACAAGTTTTTCCAAAACGAGAGGTAGCGTTCGTTCCTCGTTCAGACAAGGAATTACGTAAGTTATGTTTTTTTTCTTCATTGTATTGATTGATTATGATTCCGTTATTTATTTTTTATGAATCAGAATGACTCTCATTCCATAAAACAGTTGGTCTTTTCTATCAAAACGGGTCTGAGTAAAAAGCTGATCCAATTCTTTCGAATCCAAATACTTCCAGGACGTCTCCAGGATTACGAGTTTCTTTTTGTTTCTATCCTTGATAAATCGGTCAACCTCTTCTCTGGAATAGATCAAAGGTTGCATATCGGTAATATTTGCGGTTTTTAGATAATATTCCATATTGTAAGAATGGGATGAACACAATAGGATAAAATCGGCGGGACGTTGTTTGATTTCATGAATGATAAAACTCGAACTTTCTCTCCATTGTTCTTTATACGGTTTATAATAATGTTTCGTAAAATAGTAAAGAGAAACGATCGATATCAAAATCAAAACGGATTCCAATCGTCTTCCCTTATAGATCGGAAATAAGGAAAAACCAGTCGCAATCAGAAAATACAACGCAGGCGCAATGACCAATAGATTTCTTGCAGTGATCAAAGATTGGATCAAGGATAAAATTACCAACACCAGCGAAAAGATCGCGAGGACAATCATGGTTGTGATGACGGATTTTTTTAGGTTCGCATCCAAGACGGAGGGATCGACCTCATTTTTCTTTTTTTCAAAGTAAAAAGAGGCAAATCCAACCATCAACGCAAGAGAAGCCACAACTCCCGGAACAAATTTTTTCAGAATTCCGGAATGAAAAATAAGATCAAAAAACACGATAAATGCCGTCAATCCCGCTTCCGGAATCCAAGAAGCGATCCCAATCTTGTTGGAATTAAAAAGCAAATACAAAGCCGGAAGAAACAAAATTTCAAATACGATACCGAAAAAAAATTCCGTTTTTGGAAATCGTTTTGTAAAAATCCAAGAAGAGATAAAAAGTCCCAAGAACAAAGAAGCCGACCAAATGAATCCGAAAAAATGAGTGTATGACGCGAGCAAAGAAAATCCGAGCAACACACCGTAAAGACCCGGACGTTCTTTTTCGTTCTCGTAAACAGTTTTCAGCGCAATCGCAAACGTAGAAGTGCAAAATAATATCAAAAGACTATAAGACCGGAGTTCTTGAGAATAATAGATGAGCCCTGTGGATAAACTCAGTAAGGCGACTATGGAAATCCGGATTCTTCCCGGAAGTTCTTTTGGTGAAAAAATATAAAAAGCAAGCGGGACCAAAATTCCGGAGAGCGCGCTAAACAATCTTCCGTAAAATACCGTGGGTTCAAAGATTTGAAACCAGAAATATAAAAGAGTCTGATACAAAGGAGGATGCGGGTCGTTTTTCATCCAATCCCAAAGATTTGCCAAAGAACTTTCGGAAGACGCTCGAATCGAAAAAAGTTCGTCTTCCCAAGGACTTTGTAAATCCAATCGGAAAAATCGAAAGAAAGCGCCTAACGTAAAAACAAAAAGGAAAACTTTCAGGTCCTGATTGAATTTTATCTCCGCTATCCACGATTTGATCCGGCCCATGTAATTACCAGATTCCCATGATTCTTCTGTAAAGATCGGTTTCCAAAATTCCCTTTGGATCGTATTTCTTTTTTAGGGAATGGAATGTTTCCAGATTCTTTTTAGCAAAGGCTCTTTGAACGATTTCCGGTCTTAGCGTGCTATCCTTAGCAAAGTAAAATTTTCCGCCGAATTTCAACACGGTTTCGTCTAACTCGCCGGCCAATTCCCAGAGTTTTTTTTTGTTTCTGGAAGTCACCGGAAAGTCCATAGCCATCGAATATCCGTCCAACGCGTGTGTGAGAAGAAACGGATCCGGTTTGTGTTTTTTAAAAACGGCCAGCCAAGTGATAATTCCTCTTTTTTGACAGATTCTTAAAATCTCAGAGAACGCGTCCACCGCGTGTTCCTTTGGAATAAAACTCTGATACTGAATCATAGCCCCCGGTTTATACATAAACTTCCAGTTCGGAACATAGTCCAGAAGAAACGCATATTCCGCGTGTCCCTGCATATAAGGTTTGTTGTTCGTCAAATATCCGGAAATGAATTTTGCAAAGTTTACAACCCGCATTCCGAGATTGTTGGAAAACGGAAGCATAAAGATCCACATCCAGGATTTGGGAATGATTCCCAAGAACGTGCTTGGTAGATTCTGTTTTTCTAATTTACAATTTTCAGGATACTCGGGGTCTTCCCCCTTCTTGAGATGAACCGCCTTGTGAATCTGTCCTCTTCCGAGCGAATTTCCGGATGCGAACGCATCCACCCATCCCACAAGATAATCCGAGTGTTTGTATTCCCGTTCGAAATAATCGAACATATCCTGGAGATTTTTGCTTACCACGGGCCATACCCGCATCTTACCGGCATAAATATGTTTGAGTTGGATCGTGACAGTCAGAAAGGCTCCGAGCATTCCGAAACCGGAGATCGCACCAAAGAATAAATCCTGATTCTTCTTGCGGGAACAGGTAAGCACCTTTCCATCCGGAGTTAAAAACGTAAATTCGAGAACGTGATCACCGATCGGACCCACTGCAAAATTATTCTTTCCGTGGATGTTCATCGATAAAGCGCCGCCTAACGTAGGAAACATGGTTCCGCTCACAACGGGAGGCCAGTATCCTTTTTCAATTCCAAATTCCCAGAGCTGTTTGATCGTAACTCCGGATTCGGCCTTGATCACTCCGGTTTTAGAATTGAATTCCAAAATTCGATTGTATTTGGAAATGTCGATGACAACACCTTTTGTGTTGGTCGCCGCGTCCCCGTAACTGCAACCTCCTCCTCGAAAGGTAAGTTTCAATCCCTTCTTGTTTGCATAAGAAAAGAGGTCTTTAAAATCCTCCTCTTTTTCCGGAAATACCACGGGAGAAACGGAATGATGATTCATCCCCCATGCCTCCACCTTACTTGGCGCAGGCAGATGAATTTCAACCGATGACTTTTTTGTCTTTGCGGGTTTCGAAGTTTTTACGGATGCTTTCTTTTTTTTGGGGGAAGTCTTGGATGCGGTTGCCATAGTTGTTTATCCTTCCGATCGATTCCGACTGGTTCAAATAGAAAGACGTTTGAAGATAAAAGACGGAATGGAACGGATGATAAATCCGACAAGCCCCCAACGGGCAGGAACATAAATACGTTCCCTTCCGGAATCCGCCGCTTTTAAAATCGTAGTCGCCGCTTCTTTTGCGGAAATCAACCAGAAGAGTCCCTGCAATCCCTTTGTGATCGCTGTATCGATAAAGCCGGGTTTTACGGTGAGCACTTGCACTCCCAAAACTCCGAGACGATTGCGGAGCGCTTCCAGATAGGTATTCATCCCGGCTTTGGAAGTATTGTAAACCGGATTGCCTCTTCTTCCCCTGTCCCCTGCGATCGAAGAGATCCCGATGATCTTTCCGCTTTTTTGTTTTTGAAAATAATTTGCCGCTGGGTTCAGCCAAGCCACACAACCCAAAAGGTTTGTGTTCAACATTTCGATATCTTTTGTCGTATCGAATTCTTCCGGTTTGATATCATACATGATTCCGGAAGCATAATAAATTTCATCAAGACCTTTCATGGACTTTACCGCTTTTTGAAAAACGGAATCCACCTGATCAAAATTAGTTACGTCTTGTTTGACGGTGAACGCGTTTGTTTTAAAAGGAGCTGCGATCGTTTTCAATTCTTTGTCGCGACGAGCCACCAGTGTTACCGTATGTCCCTGCTCCAATAGGAGAAGAGCCAATTCTTTTCCAATTCCGCTAGATGCACCCACGACGATGATTTTTTTTGCCATATTCATCCGTTCTACGGGAGGAAACGGAACTGACAAGTATGATTTAGAGGGGAAATTCTTCTACCATCGGAAGTCAGGGAACCTTTCTCGAAAGGTTTCCAATGAGATCCAGCGATCCGTATCCGGTTCCCGAATTTCGGATGGCCCCCAATATTTTTTATAATCCATGTCAGGATGACCCGGTAAAAAATAGCCCAGGTGATAGAATTTGATTCCGGATTTTTTAGCCTCAAGAATGGAACTCAAAATCGCAAAACTTCCCAGACTTCGATCCGGAAAGTCGGGATCGTAAACCGAATAAACCGCGGAGAGAGAATCGGATGCCAAATCCAGAATCATAAATCCCACGAGTTTTTCTTCCAGCCATACACTCATCTCTAGAGAATTTTCGAGGGATCCGAAAAGATTCCAACGCATTCCCTCAAGGAGCTCCTGATCGGATTCTTCCATCACAAAACTTTCGTAACGAGATCTTTGGTATTTAAGATAGAGAATTTCTTTTTCGGTAGTAAGTTCTGGTCGTTCCAATCGAATCAGAAGATCCGCGTTCTTTTTTAAAAGCCGTTTTCGATTTCGGCTTAAGACAAAACCATCCAAAGGAATTCGATAACTCAGACAATCGCGACAACCTTTACAGGAAGCTCGATAGAGAATATTTCCGGTTCTTCTAAATCCGGAATCAAAGAAAAACTGAAGCGCCTCTTTTGCGATCTCTCCTTGAAACGGGAGATACTGAATCTGACTCGGCCGATCCGGATAATACGAACAATTTCTTTCCGGACTGATCGGAAGCGAATTTACGAGATCTTGGAGTTTTTGCCGAAACATCTTTGGAAAGTCTGACAGATTCTCCCGGAGTAGTAAAGTTTTTTAGGGAAAACTCGACGAAAGATACGGTTGTTTTCAGTATGGCAGGAAACTCAAATCTCGTGCAAGGATCAACAACGTAGAAGATGCACACTCTTTTTATGAATTTTGAAATCAAAAAACGCGGCCTTCGTTTAGCCTTATTTTTTACAATTGCCAGTCTCTTCTCCTTTCTGAACGGAAACGCCGTGTTTCAACTGATTCTTTTGGGTCTTGGACTGATCTCCTTTCTTCTTACGCTTACAATTCCGGAAACGTTTTATTCCTTTACCAATTGGGTTTTGGAATTCATTCTAAATAGTATCAGCGCCCTGATCAAAGGATTCTTACTTTTGTTTTTTGTAATCGTGTGGAAACCGGTTGACTTTGTGATCGATAAAACCAGAGGAGATCGAAACTCTTGATTTCGATTTACTGCGACGGAGCCTCGAAGGGAAACCCTGGCCCTTCTTCGATCGGAGTCGCGGGACTTGTGAATGAAAAAGAGGAATTTACGCTTTCGGAACTCATCGGTGAAACTACGAACAACGTCGCAGAATGGAGCGCCCTCAAACGAGGTCTGGAAGAATGCATTCGTAGAAAGTTCGATTCCGTTCATGCGTTTATGGATTCGGAACTCGTAGTTAGACAGGTCACAGGAAGATATAAAGTCAAACACCCCAATCTTTTGGAATATAAAAAGGAAGTGGACAAACTCGTTTCTTCCCTGCACACTTTCCAGATTACCCATGTTCCCCGTGAAAAAAATGCTCTCGCCGACAAACTCGCAAACGAAGCCTTTAAAAAGTAAACTTCCTTTCTTCTTTCATTCTTCCCTGTTTTCCAATGTAGGAAGAATGGTCTGCACACTTATCTGCTGTTTGATTCTGGTTCAGTGTGGGAACTCCCTCAAAGACAAACTGTCCAAGTTACAAAAGGAAGAAAAGTTTGAGGAGATGGTCCTCCTCTGTTTATCCGAAAAGGAAACCGAAGATACAAAGGATCTTTGTTCGATCGCGACCGAAAAAACCGCTCTGGGAATCGATCGGATCCTATCCGAAAAGATAGAACTTCCGTTTAGCCAGATCACAGTGGATCCCGAATGGAAAAAACAGATCGATACCATTCTGCAAAACAACGAAACTCTCAGAAATCGATACGGAAATCTTTGGAAAAAAATGATTCAAAATGACTAACGTCGATTCGGTCGCGCTCCTCATTTCAAAAATTCCACAACCTTTCCGAGACGATATCTCCTATCTTGCCAAAACCATCGGAGCTCAAGGTGGGGAATGTTTTGTAGTCGGTGGATCCGTTCGAGATCTGGTATTGTCCAAAACACCGGAAGAATTCGACCTTACGACTTCTCTTTTGCCCGAACAGATTCTCTCTCTGTTTAAAAGAACCGTTCCCACCGGTTTGAAACACGGAACCGTAACCGTTCTCATTGCCGATCGTGCCTATGAAATCACAACATTTCGCAAAGATATAGATTATGTGGACGGAAGAAGACCCGAAAACGTGGAATTCGGTGTTTCTTTGAGTGAGGACTTAAAACGCAGGGACTTTACGATCAACGCTCTCGCTCTCGATCTGGAGACCAAACGTCTTGTGGACGAACACGAGGGTTTGTCCGATATCAAAAACAAAATCATTCGTACGATCGGAAATCCGATCCAAAGATTTACGGAAGACGGTCTTCGTCCCATCCGCGCGATTCGTTTTGTGAGCAGTCTTGGGTTTACTTTGGATCCGGAAACCGCCAAGGCGATCGCAAGTTGTAGAAACATCACCGCAAAGGTTTCCAAGGAAAGGGTTCACGACGAACTCAACAAAACGCTCAAAAGCAAGGATCCGTATCCGTCTTTAAAGCTTCTCCAAGAGTTTCAGATCTTAGAATTGTTTACAAACGCAAAACTCTATTCTTTAAAAAATCTACCTTCAGGAGAAAGAATCCAAGAGATCCCTGCGCATCCACTGAGCCTACGTCTTTGTTATCTGCATGCTTGGCTGTTCGGTTCGTTTCAAGTCACCAACGACTCAAAACAGTTTTTCAAGGATCTCAAGTATTCGAATCAAAACACAAAAGATTCCTTGTTCTTTGTCGCGATACTCGATTCGATCTTCAACCGTTTTGCGGGTTCGGAAGCGACGGACACGGAAATCCGAAAAGTTCTTTTGCATCCAATCTGCATTCACGGAGGTAGGGAGAATCTGGAGGTTCTGACAAACCACATTCTCCATCTTATCTATGTCTATCAGCCCCATCTCAAAAAGAATCTCCCCGTTGAGAAAGTCCTGGCGTTAGTAAAAGAGCCGCACCCCTTGCTGGTCACCGAATTGGCCCTTCGCGGAGAGGATATTCTCAAACACCGTCCAGAACTTCCTCCCAAGGAAATGGGAGCCATTTTGGTACAACTTTTGTCCTTGGTTTTGGAAGATCCGTCCAAAAATCAAAAAGAAACTCTCCTATCTTATATTCCGGGATAGTCTAATATCCAGATTTGTTCGATTTTTAAGCATTTGTCCCAATAAAAAACGCCATTATTTGCTCTTGCCCTATTTTCTAAGCACAACATTCCTAAAGATATGCCTAAATCTGCTCTTTTTTTAGCTAAATTCTAAAATTTAAGCTTTGGCACGCATATTGCATATAAAGGGCATAGGAGATTTAGGAGAATGATGAGAATAAAAACATTAGGCCTCGTCGCCTCTGTCCTCTGCTTTGTAGGAACTTCCCAAGTCTTTGCCCAGACTGGAAAAAAACCTGCTACAGATGCAGCAGTTGCGCCTGCGCCGGCAAAAGCAGCCGAGCCAGAAGATAAGAAATGGTATGATCAAGTAGAATTTTCCGGGTTTGTAGACGTGTACTATATGTATAATCTCAATCCTCTTCAAGGAAACGATGTCGATACAACCAGAGCATTCGAAACCAACAATAAGAACTTCGCAGTCAACGCGGCTGCCCTTACAATCCAAAAAGCCGCCGAAAAGAGTTCTCCTTGGGGATTTCGTGTGGATTTTCAAAACGGTTTGAACAACGCATACCAAGAAGGTCTTTATGCTCAAAGTAGCGGTGTTTACAACTACAACCTATTAAAACAAGCTTATGTAAGCTTGTATTTTCCAGTTTTAAAAGGGATGACATTGGACGTTGGTAAGATGGCGACTCATATCGGTTACGAATTGATCGAATCGATGAGCAACCCAAACTACTCGATCGGGGCCATATTCCAAAATACAATCCCTTTCATTCATACCGGTGCTCGCTTAACAACACAGTTTACGGATAAATGGGCTGGAACCTTTTATGTCTATAACAGTGGTGGGGGAACTGGTTACATCAATCCTCAAACTACAATCGGGGACCCGGCTACCAACGGAGCTTTTATCAGTTCAAAAAACTACTTTGTAGAAGGAGCTTCTGAAAGAAAAGCCGTCGGAACACAGCTCAAAGGACAAATTATCGAAGATAAACTGGCCATCACCTGGAACACTTTGTATTCCAGCGATTTAGGAACGGCTCGTGTCGATCCTACCAAGGCTGCTATTGCAAACGATCTTGGAATTTCGGGTTATGCTCCAGGAAGAGCAAAATACGACAAAGACTACTGGTTCATGAACCACGGGATCATTTCCGTTACACCGACGGATAAGATCACCGTAGATTTTGACTATACTTGGAGTGAAAAAAGCGGTTCTTTGGCTCAAAACGGATTGGATCAAAGACGTTACAACGTGGATGCAACCGGAGCGGAACAGTTCAACGGAACGACTCTGATCAACGGTCTCAACAACAAACGCGATGTGAAGTCTACTTACAAAGCCTATGGTATCTGGGCGAAGTTTAAAATCAATGAATCTTGGGGTGTGAACATCAGAGCGGAGTATATCGACGACAAACGTAACAACGGCGCTCTAACCACCTTCAACCCGTTCATGGGTCCAAACAGCTTTCTGAGTATTTCTAAACAAGCTGAAGATGATGCAAAAGCCCAATTGGTATTGGATGCCCTAAACACGGATCCAAATATCGCGGCCCTCGGTTTGACCACTGCGCAGATCAAGGAAGTGTTTATCGATAAGGACAACTACAAGGATTATAGTGGAACTGCAAACTACGGACAGTACAAAACGCTGACCATTACTCCTGTTTGGAACTTTACCGAAAACCTTCTGATCAAATTGGATCTTCGTAGAGACTGGGCGGCAGGAAAGCAGTTTGTTGACCAAAAAGGCGACAAACAAGATCACCAGTATGGTATTACCTTAGGGGTGGTTGCTAAGTTCTAAGACTTGGTAAAAACATCCTGAGCAAAAAGGCGCTCTTCGTAGGGCGCCTTTTTTTTAAAAAGAGAAAGCATAAAACAGATCATAAGATGGCGTTGTCGGCAATACTGTGTAAATAACTTTCTTTAAAACGAATCTAATTTCAATCGATCTCCAGACTTCCCAATTCTTAAATCCACTTTTTTAAGCAGGATAAAATGAGAATCGTTCTGATGAAAACGATCCCCACTTTAAAACTTTCGGATCCTACGGTAATGAATGATCGTTTGTTTCAAACTACCGATCCAAAGAAAAACAGAGAACCGAATTTGTCCGCCTACACGTTGTTTGGTTCCATTTATTTTCTCTTAGTCTTGGGCGAAGTCTTATTCTTCTTGTGCTTGGGAGTAGAAGGAGTCTTTTTCCTACCGTTTCCATCGTCTTTGGTAGAATCCGCTTCATCGGTCTCATATTCTTCCAAAGAATACTGATCCAGATAAGAATAAGGAGCCAAGGTTTCTTTTTTACGAGCAATCCCGAATGTCTTTCTTTCTCCCACGAGAATGAGATAAAGAGAAGGAAGTACCGTAAGAACTAAAAATAAAGCCGAAAACAATCCACCTACGATCACAGTCGCCAAAGGCCTCTGAATATCGGAACCGACCCCAGAGGCTAAGGTAGCGGGGATCAGACCCAACAATGCCAAAAGCATGGTCATCAACATCGGTCTCAACTGAATGACTGCGGCTTTTTTTACCGCCTCTCTGACGCTGATATCGTCGTCTTCCTTCAAAAGGTGATTGGTTCTGGATACAAAAAGTACCCCCGCCATCGTCGCGATTCCGAAGAGGGAAATAAAACCCACACCTCCGGAAACGTTAAAATAATAACCCCGTATCAAGAGTGCGTAAATCCCACCCACGAGGGAAAGCGGAAGACAAGCCAGAGCGACGTAGACATACTTAAAGTTTCTATAAAGCATATACAACACTGCGAAGATAATCGCGATCGTAAACGGAATCACAATCATCAGACGAGTTCCCACCCTGGATAGGTTTTCATACTGACCGCCGTAACGAACCTCGTATCCTTCCGGGAGTTTGATTTTTTGCTGTACTCGTTTCCTCAGTTCGGCGACAAATCCTCCCTGATCCCGTCCTCGAATATTAGTACGAACCGTTACGGTTCTTCTACCTTCTTGACGAAAAATCATGGTCGGTCCGTCTTCCAAGGATACAGCAGCGACTTCGGAAAGAGGAATCCGTTCTCCTTTCGGAGAAATGATCGGCATGTTCTCTATCGCTCTTTTGGAAGTGCGATAGTCTTTGGAAAAACGGACTACGATCCCGAATCTTGCGGGAGTTTTCGGAGGAATGTCCGAAGGACCTTCGTAGAGAGTATCAATTCTCTGCATCCCGATGGCTGCTTCCACCATCTGCTGGATATCACTCACGTTGATTCCGAAACGAGCGGCGGCTTCTCGATCGATTCGAATGGTCAACTGAGAGCTGTCCGCTTCCTGTTCGATCCCATATTCGCTTGCGCCTTTCATATCCTTAACGATGTCTAAAATTTCCGTGGCAACCTTACGCATCACTTTTAAGTCGTTTCCGGAAACAAATACCGCTAAGTCTGCAATGGTTCCCATGATCGCTTCCGATAAGTTGTCCATGATCGGTTGAGAAAAACTCACACGCGCTCCGGGAAGCCCGGCTTCCAAGTCGTTTCTCATTCGGAGGAGCAATTCGGTTTTGGTGATTTTTTCCTTCCAGTCGTCGTAATCTTTTAAACCGACAAGGACTTCCAATCGGTTC
The DNA here is from genome assembly GCF_040833975.1 of Leptospira sp. WS92.C1. Classification (NCBI taxonomy): domain Bacteria; kingdom Pseudomonadati; phylum Spirochaetota; class Leptospiria; order Leptospirales; family Leptospiraceae; genus Leptospira; species Leptospira gorisiae. The sequence goes on along the minus strand of NZ_CP162130.1, from coordinate 1,825,014 downwards.
GGAGGAAGCGGATCGGTTCCATCGTCGTTTCTTCCCAACTGAGACAATACGACGTTGACCTGTTCGTTCTTATAGATCATCTGTCTGATTTTAGGCATGAACTTTCTGGACTCCGGTAAGGAGATTCCTACTGGAAAGAAAATTCTTAAATTAAAACCGCCCTCGTCCATCTCCGGTAAGAATTCGGTTCCAAGCGACATACCGCCGACCACAAGAAGCGATCCGACTACGGTAAAACAAATCGTGACGACTCGTTTGGATCTCTCGACGAGATATTCGATCAGCCTTTCGTATTTTCGTTCCAGCCATTCATAAATCGGGTTATGCCATTCAATCGGTCCTGGATTTGCGGATTCAAAATAATTTCGGTAGATATAAGACATCATCACCGGGATCGCAGTCATCGCAAAAATGAGCGCGCCTAGAATCGCAAACGAGATCGTAAAGGCCATCGGTTTAAAAAGCCGACCTTCGATTCTTTCAAAAGAAAAAATCGGAAGATAAGCAAGGATGATGATGAGAATGGAGAATATGATTTCCGTTCCAACTTCGGAAGCGGATTCCACTGTAAATCGGATGATTCCCTTGGTTTTATCGGTATGGGAGGCGTCCCTATATCGGCGCATGATGTTTTCCACCATGATCACGGCGCCATCCACAATGATCCCGAAGTCGATGGCGCCTAACGAGAGTAAGCTGGCTGGAATTCCGGTCAAGGTCATCAGAGAAAAAGCGAACAACATCGCGAACGGAATCGTGGCTACGACGACCAAGGAGGCCTTGACGCTTCCGATAAAAAAGATAAGCACTAAACTGACGACGACCACCCCTTCCACCAGAGTTTTTCCGATCGTTCTTAAAGTGTAATTTACGAGATCCGATCGATCGTATGTGGTTCGCATTTGAACATCCGAGGGAAGATAATTCTCGTTGATTTCTTTGACTCTGGCTCGGATCCGTTCTCCCATGATATTAGGATCACCCCAACGCCGGATTGCGACCAAACCCTGTACGGAAGAATCCACATCGATTAGACCTTCTTGATCGTTTTGAATCGTATAACCGAGAACACCGCTCGGAATCGGATGGGAAATTTCCACACTTCCTAAATCACGGATAAATACGGGAACACCGTTCTCGGTTTTTACTACGATATTTTCGATATGTCTCGGTTCGCGAATCGCACCTAAGGATCGAATCGGAAATCCTTGCTCTCCTTGTAAAAGTAAGTTTCCGCCTGTGTTGAGATTATTTCTTTGAATCGCTAAGATCACATCTTCGATCGTGAGCCGATAACGAATCAGTTTGTCAGGAGTGGTAACTATGTGATATTGTTTCGGTAAACCTCCGAACGTGACCACATCTGCGATCCCCGGGATCTGCAACATCTTCGGCATGATCACCCAGTCCTGGATCGTTCTAAGTTCCATCTGAGTATGATTGGCTTTGGATTCTACAACATATCGAAAGATCTCTCCTACGGGGGAACTCATAGGTCCCAAAGTAGGTTCGACCCCTTCGGGGATGTCCGCGTCCCGTACTCTTTCCAAAAGTCTCGTTCTTGCAAAGTAATCGTCTGTTCCGTCTTCGAATACGAACTGAAATACTACAAGACCGTTGATCGTCCTCGATCTTCGAACCGCTACTTTAGGAATCGCGTTCAAAACCCGTTCGATCGGAATCGTTACACGCTCCTCCACTTCGACCGCGGCCTTTCCAGGAAACTTAGCGATAAGACGAACCTGAGTGTCGGCGATATCGGAATATGCTTCTTTTCTAATATCAATCCAAGCCCAAATTCCAAAAATAATGGCCGCTACGGATGCGGCTAAAGTAGCTGCACGAAAACGAAGAACTGTTTCGAGTAAATTACGGATCATGATTCAATTCCTAAATTTAGAATTTTCATAGATATTATCTCGTATCAAATAAATAGCCCATCTGAATAAGCAACTGAGGATTTTTATAATCCCCTTTACCGATCCCGCCGCCCACTTGAAGAAAGAAATTTCCCAGTAGAAAATCGTAGGTTAAACCGACGTATTGCTGGTTCAAATGAACCTTCTGTCTATCGCGGCTTTCGTGTTCGAGATACAAGGCCAGTTCCGGATTCTGTTCCGCAACATAGGAACGTAGGATCAAATCCTCATACGTAGGATCCCTGTGTTGATATCCTGGAAAAGAAGAACCGGAAGGATACGAATTTTGTCCACCTCGACCGATTTCGGGTTGAAACGGATCTACTTCAAACTTTCCGAATACAATAGAAACACTATGTGCGATTACAGGGGTTTTCCAAAAAGTATAACCGAGATCGACCTGCCCTCCCCACCAATGAGAATTCCACTTTCCACCGGAAACTCTCAAAACGAAGTCCTTATAATAATACCCGAGATTGAGATTGATACTTCCCGGAGATCCGACGCTCGCGCCGTAAACGAGAAAGTTCGTCGACTTGGGAGTTACGGGAGATTTTGAATCGTCCTCGTCCTTTCCAAATTGAGTTTTACGATCCGGGTCCGAATTCCAATCCGGAGCGACTTCCTCGTCTTTGGTGATCGCGGTCTTTTTGTAAGAATCCTGAGCAAAGACCGAAGAATAAGAAAAATAGAATGTAACTATCAGAGCGACTCTGATGAATTGATTGATTCTCATTAGAAACCGAAACTCAATCCTTTCAGAAGAATCGAACCTTCGACGACAACTCGATCGCCTTTAGTCAATCCTTCGATTACGTTTACACGATCCATGGAGGAAATTCCCAGGGTCACTTCGCGTCTGGTAAATTCATGCGGAGATTCTTCCACAAAAACGTAGTTCTGACCTTCAACGGTAACGATCGCATTGAAAGGAACCACAACCGTATCTCCCGCGGTATCTTCCGGAAATTTCACGTTTGCAAACATCCCCGGTTTGAGTTTGAATCCCGCGTTGGAAATCACGATCCGAACCTTCACGGTTCTGGTCATCGGGTCCACGTTGTCGCCCAAAGCCTCTGCGGTGCCGGTCCATTCATCGCTTGGAAAGGAGGAAAAACGAACCTTCACGCGTTTTCCCTTTTTCAATTTAGAAAGTTGAGATTCGGGAACGTCGCTGATGATCCAAGCGCTCTGCGCTCCTGATTTGCTCAAGAGTGCGGGGTTCAAACCGACGGCTCTGAGTTTCCCTTCGTATTCCGCGAGTTCGGCTTCGTCGTTGTTTTGTTGCGTATCCGCCTCGACCAAATCCTTTTCCGTAGCTACTCGGTGTTTGAACATATCCTTGATCCGTTCGTGATTTTTAACGGAACGGTTCAGGCTATTTCGAGCATGAATGTATCCCACATAGAGATCGTTCAGATCCGCAGATTCGAAAAGAATGATCTTTTCTCCGCCGCTCATCGAAGGAGAAGAGGAAGCGATCAGACGGGCCGGAGCGTCCACGTTGATAAATTCTCCGTCCTTACCGATCTCTTTGCTTTTGATAATTTCAAGACCCGGGCTGTTCTCTTTAAACTCGATTCGTTCCCCGTTTTCGGTGACGATCGGTTTACTCGGGGGAAGTTTCGGTTTTTTATCTCCGCGATTGGACAATGCCATGATCGCCAAGGATATGATGGCGATGAGCGCGGCGCTTCCAGTGATTAAAATAGTTCTTTTGTTTAAATGTAAATTCATGTCATTCTCCTTTCTTTTCTTCCGATCCCGGTGAGGAAAGTTTCGGAATGAGAACTCCCTGCCCTACGGAAAAATTAACTCCCTCGATCGCGTCCATTCGATCGGTTTGCAGTTTTAGCATTTCTACAACGCTCGAACGGTAGGTTTCAAAAAAATCAGCGAATTCCAATATCGTAATATAACGTTTTTCGTAACTGAGAATCATGTCCTTGGAAAGATCCGTGTATTCCTTAGTATACGTATTTCTAAACTTTTTGTAAAGTTCGTCTTTGATTCTCGCGGTTTCGATGGAAACGGCGACCTCGTTTTCTACTTCTAAAAGTGTGTTTTTGAGTTCCTGTTTTCTAGAAAGAATGGCTTTCTCGGAAGCTTTGATATTTCCCTGATTTCTGTCAAAAATCGGAATATTCAACTGCGCGGTGATCCCCCAATAGTTTTGGAATGCGGTCCCACCCCGGTTGTACATCGGTCCAAAGGCAAGATCCGGAATCGCGTTTGCGTGTTGCAATTCCAAATTCGCCTCTTCGTATCTCAGAGCTTGGATCGCTTTTTTAAGATCGGGTCTTTTATTCCGTGCGAGCTCCAGTAGATCTTCACGTTTCAATCTGCCCGGCTCCAAAAAATCAAGCTGAGTATCGACAATCATAGGAATGATTTTTACTTCGGTGCTTCGGAACGAATCGTCGTTTAACAAAACTCGTAGATCGGCTTCTCTTTCCAGAATTTTAATATTTAGTTCCTCTCTTTCTTTTTTGAGAAAGAAATACAATGCTTTCAAACGAAGCACTTCGGCCTGAAGAATAGCTCTTCGTTTGTAACCCATTTCTGCGGAAGTTACGGTTCTGCCTAACGCTTCCAGACTCTGATCGTAAAATGCAATCGCTTGTCTGTAGTAGTAGATTCCGTAGAATAGTTTTCTAAGTTTGGTAACCAGTCCGCGAGCGAGATCGTAAAATTCCTGTTCACTCATTCTTGCGTTCAACTCTGCAACTCGCACTCGTTTGCCGATCTTTCCGCCGAGTAAAAACAACTGCTGAATCTGAACCACCGTTTGTCCGGAACGACTGAAATCGAAATAACGCTGAGTCGGTTCCGCGAAAATACTCTGATCGATAAATATGTTCGGATTGGCATAAAGACCTGCTTGTTCGATCCCTGCCTTGCGAGCGTCGATGTTAAAACGAGAAGCGAGCAACAATAAGTTGTTTCTCCAGAGTTTTTCTTCCGCAGTTTTCAGATCTAAGATTTTCTCTTTGTCATAAACGATCGGGGTCTCTTTTTCAATCGGATTCCTCGGTTGTGTTGTTGTCTCCGGAATACCGATTCCGGAATCCTCACTCGCTGGAGAAGCATTGGATTCTTCGGAAAGGACTGGGTGGATCCAGAGCAGAAGTAATAAAGTGAAAATCTTTCTCATAGGTTTTCCAAGTTTGTATGTTTACGAATCAAGCTGCGCGATTCGCCAAAATTCTTTGTTTCTGTTTTCATTCAGGTTTAGTGCTTAGCACTAAAACGAGAAAATTTAAGCCTATCTTTTAAAATTGAAGATTTAGAATGAAAGAAAGAATCAAACGATGGGGGGAGGTAAGTTTAACAAAAGTACGGAGAGTAAGTAACTAAAATTTGTTTTCGGCGCGTTGAATTTTTGAGAATAGAAGTGAATTTCGACTCTGGAAAGTTCAAAAAAACCGGAAAATACAAGATCTAAAAAGTCATAACGACTTCTTAAACAGAGTCCGTAGTCCTGATTTTCCAATGCGGATTGGATCTGGTTGGGGGCGTCTTTTTTGTGAATGCGTTTTGTAAAGGCAGAATGAACTTCCCCGCCTTGAACATCCAAAAATGCGAGATCAAATGCTCCGTCTTCCTCCGAGGGCAATACAATCACCGCGGTAAGGATTAAAATCAGAAGCTTGTGGACCCAATTGGCTCGCATTCAAGTCCACAATTTGAAGAAAGACTCGGGCTTACAAATGATTTTTGAGTCTCACTGCTCAAAAAAATGGCACAAAATCCAAGATGTACTCCTAAAAAGCTAAGGAGTTATGTGTTCCACCCGGACAACGGTGCCGTTTCGAAACAGAACCCGAATTTCCCGATCCGGTTTTGCACCCGGTTTAAACCGACTGATCGGCCTTGTGTAGAGAAACGCTTCGATGCTGTTTGTTCTAAACTGAATGTTGTCCGGTTCTCCCAGAAATTCTTTTACAAAAATCCGGTTTTGACCTTGGAGAGTATTCTTGATTTCAGAACGAAGTCGAAGATTCCGCTCAATTTCCGGATCCAGCTCCGATACGACTGTCTGATTCGTTCCGGACCCACTTGCTTCCAAACTTCCGGAAGTTTCATTTTGACCGGAATCCAGAAGCTGTTTGAGAACCAATTGCTCGCATTTTTCCTTATTCCCAAATGTTTCCATACAATCCGCATAAATCTGTTTTGCGGATCCTCGGGAAGCAGGTGGGCTGACACAAAAAAGGGCGACCCCTGTAAACGCAAGAACACAGCCTGCGAATACAAAAAGCCGTTTCATCGTTTGCGTCTCCGACTCGTTTTTCGCTCGGTCCCGCCACCGGAACTCGTAGTGACCGTAACACCGGCCCCATTTTGAGAACGTTTGGATCCGGAAAGCTGTTCGAATCCCCCGGTAATTTCTTGACCGACTTTTTTATATTCTTTTCTCTCTTCGGGAAGTTTGGAATTTTCACTCACTTCCACACGGAACAAAAAGTTCACCACTTCGTTTTTGAGATTTTCGATCGCAACGTCGAACATTCTAAAACCTTGCAGTTTGTATTCCACAAGAGGATTTCTTTCGCTGTAACCTACGGTCCAGATTCCTTCTCTGAGATGATCCATCGAATAGAGGTGTTCTTTCCATCGATGATCGAGAATATCCAGAAAAATATTTCTTTCCAGGAGTTTCCAGATGTCTTTTCCGACCTGTTCTCCCCTTGCTTCGTAACGCGCTTTTGCCGCCGCATTGATCGTATCAAACAGGGCGAGCTGAGGATTTTTTGTTTTCTTAAAATCGTTTTCGCTGATTTCAACCTGAAGATCCAGACCGACGAGCCATTCTTTGAGAGACTCGAGATTCCAAGCGGAGGGATTGCTTCCTTCGCAGTGGGTCACTACCTGATTTTCCACGGATTCTTCGATAAAACCCAATATCAGAGGGGCGATGTCTTCGTTTTCCAGGACATCGTTTCTCATTTTGTAGATCACGATTCTCTGACGATTCATGACGTCGTCGTATTCGAGGAGATGTTTCCGAATGTCGAAGTTATGACCTTCGACTCGCTTCTGAGCCCTCGCAATCGCGTTACTCACCATCTTACTCTCGATCTCCTGACCTTCGGGCATATTGGCCCATTTCATCAAACCGGCAATCCGGTCCGAACCGAAGATCCGCATCAAGTCGTCTTGTAAGGAAAGATAAAATCGACTCGAACCCGGATCACCCTGACGTCCGGAACGACCACGAAGCTGATTGTCGATCCTTCTGGCTTCGTGTCTTTCGGTCCCAAGAATATGAAGACCGCCCGCAGTCAAAACTTCGTCGTGATTTTTTTTCCAAATTTTTACGGATTGTAGAATCTCAGAGGCTCTTTTTTGTTTCGATCCGGATTCCATTTTTTGCATTAAAGATTCTGCATGTTCCAGATTTTGTTTGAGAATGGATTCTTTAAACTGTCTGACAAGATCGTCCTCGTCTTTCCAGGTTTCCAGATTCTCCTTATGGAGTTGAGCTCCCCCGAGAACGATGTCGGTTCCCCTTCCCGCCATGTTTGTGGCGATGGTCACAGCACCCGGTTTCCCTGCGTTTGCCACGATCTCTGCTTCGCGTTCGTGGAATTTTGCGTTCAACACATTATGCGGAATCGCTGCCGCGGTCAACATTCTGGAAAGGACTTCCGATTTTTCGATCGAGATTGTTCCCACAAGAACCGGTTGTTTGTTCGCCTGGAGATCCCTGATTTCGGCGAGAATTGCGTCAAACTTTTCCTTTTCGGTTCTGTAAACCCGATCCGCAGAATCTTTTCTTTTGACCGTCACGTTAGGCGGAATTACGATTACATCCAGGTTGTAGATTTTTCTGAATTCTTCGGCCTCGGTGTCCGCGGTTCCGGTCATCCCCGCAAGTTTGTCATACATTCTAAAATAATTTTGGAATGTGATCGAGGCGAGGGTCTGGGATTCTCTCGCGATCGTAACGTTTTCCTTTGCTTCCAGGGATTGATGAAGTCCGTCCGAGTATCTTCTTCCCGCCATCAAACGTCCCGTAAACTCGTCCACGATGACGACCTCTCCGTCCTGAACTACATAGTCGACGTCCTTTTGAAAGATCTTATGAGCTTTCAGAGCCTGATGAACGTGATGAACAAGATCCACGTTTTCGGGAGCATAAAGGTTATCGATTCCGAGAATTTCCTCCACGTGAGAAACCCCTCTTTCCGAAAGAAGCACGTTACGCGCCTTTTCGTCTACTTCGAAGTCTTCGCTTTCGATGAGTTTCGGAATGATTTTATTAATACGAACGTATTTGTCCGTGGTTTCGTCCGAGGAACCGGAGATGATCAGAGGGGTTCTTGCTTCGTCGATTAGAATCGAGTCAACCTCGTCCACAATCGCGTAGAAATGAGATCTCTGAACCTTATGATCCCTGTGAGAGACCATATTGTCTCTCAGATAATCAAACCCGAATTCATTGTTGGTTCCGTATGTGATATCCGCGGAATAAGCGACCTTTCTCTGTTCATGATCCATATCGTGTTGAATGATACCGACTGTGATTCCTAGAAAATCATAGATCGGTTTCATCCAGTTCGCGTCCCGTTTTGCAAGATAGTCGTTCACGGTAACCACGTGAACTCCCTTACTCGCAAGAGCGTTCAGATACACCGAAAGCGTGGAAGTCAGTGTTTTCCCTTCCCCGGTTTTCATCTCCGCGATATTGCCGCCGTGAAGAGCAATTCCTCCCATCATCTGAACGTCGAAGTGACGCATGCCCATCGTACGTTGAGAAACTTCGCGGACCGTCGCAAACGCCTCGGGAAGAATGGAATCCAAAGATTCCCCCTTTACGATTCTCTCCCTAAATTTCAAGGTCTGAGAAGAAAGATCCGCATCGCTTAACGTCTTCATTCTCTCTTCGAGGGAATTGATTTGTCCTACGAGTGGGATGAGTTTTTTGAGATCTCTTTCGAATTTGCTTCCGAGAATCACCCGGAGAATGTTTTGAATCATATCGGTTTTCCGTTTAAAGTCGTATTTGAGTTCGGTTTGTTTCGAATTTCGAAAATCATAATTCTAAAATTGCGTTGAATAACTTACGTCCTGAGATTTCCATCTGAGACCTCAGAGATTCCGTTTCGGGTCCGGGGATCCATCCCGCAGAACGGATAAAATCCGAGTGTACGTTTTGCCAGACTTCGAGCATAGAAGCCGTCACTTCCAGATGGCACTGGATTCCAAAAATCCGATCCTGAAAAGAAAACATCTGATTGGGATACATCTCGCTTTTCAAAAGATGTTTGCCGCCTTGCGGAATCGTAAACACGTCCTCATGAAGATGAAAGGCGGGAAAGGATCCGATTCCGTTAAAAATCGCATGCGGTTCTTGAACCTGGACTTCCAAAAAACCGACTTCGGGACCTTTTTCTCCACGTATAACTTCCCCGCCGAGAGCTTTGGAAATGATCTGAGAACCCAGACAGATTCCGATGATTTTGCGGTTTGCCATAGAAGACGCATAACGCACCAAATTGAACCAGGGTTCGAAAAAATGAAAAAGGAACGGATCCGTGACCGACTGAGGGCCTCCGAGAAGAATGATCAGATCGAAAATCAGATGAGCGTCTGGAATCGGCTGGATTCTCAAATCATACGCGTTGTGATAAGTGATTCTATAATTTTTTTCTTTCAAAGAATCGAGTAAGATCCCCGGTCCTTCGCAGTCCTTGAAACGAACGATCAAACATCTCATGAGGAGCCCGCCATCCTTTTGAAAAAGAGAATCTTTTGATCGACGGCCAATTTGGTCGGATTGGATTCCTCACTGATCGGACCGATGAAATTATAATAGAGAATGAACGGTTTTGTTTTGAACAAAAGAGTTTCCGGAGTTCCGGTCACGATGGAATCGGTCCTGCTGACTCGAAAGGGACGTTTCATCAAAAGCACCGGAACCTGAATTCCGAATTTACGGATCTCTTCCTTAACCAGAGGAATCGCCTTGGTCAACAACTCCTCGTCGGACATCGTTTCGGGATCGTCAAAAAAAAGCGCCGGGTCCACTGCCATATAGAATTGAATTTTGGGATCCTTTCCGATCTCCGAGTAGAGAAAATTCAAGGCGGGAATTTCTTTGATGCATGGAATGCAGTTTGGTCCGTAGACGTTCAAAACCAAACGGGAAGCGGCGACCTCGGAAAGACGGATCGGTTTTCCATCCAAACTCACTCCTGCAAAGGTCTGGACTCCGAGATTGGATTGTTCGGAAGGCGCACAACCGAACCAAAAATTACAGAAAATAAAAAAAAGGACGATTCGATTCATCGATGATACATAACTTCCAGTTTTAAGGGAGAAAACGAACCGGAAACCGACTTCCGAAATCCAGATTCATAGATAAATACCAAAGGAAAGCGTTTCAGACCTAAATTCAAGGAATAAAAAGGAAAACGGGTCAAATGCATTCTATAAAATCACCCTTTCCCCGAATCCCTTCCCTACTGAGAATTTTGTCCGTTTGCAAAACTCCAATCTTTTGCAAATCATTTTTCCCCCAAAAAAAGTAGGAACTCCCACCGAAAAGTGAGCGTTTTTTACTTTTTAATGCGACAGAATTCGATCGATTGGAAAGAATTTTTCTAGGGTTCAAAAAAAGAAGTTTCCTCGGAATAACACAGATAACGATTTGACAAGTCCATCTCCTTCGATTTCATGGTATTTTGAACGTCCTTTCGAATCTATCCAGGGAATCCGAATGAACCTTAATCCTGAATTTGACATTGTAACTCTTATCGAATTAGCAAAACGCAACAAATACGAAAAAGCCGTTGCCGGATTCCATACTCTGGACCGAATTGAAAGACTTGAACTCCCCAAAAAAATCAAAAGCAGAAAATTAGCCGTACAAGCTATGTTTGCGTTAGCAAGCGAAGAAGTACAATACGGTTACTTCACCAAAGAGGAACGAATTCAACTCGATCAGGAAGCGAATCTCAGCAACGCATCCTATTCTAAATTCAACGGACTTTTTGAAGCTCCGCAAGCTCCGATCGCAGAAGAAGACACCGAAGAAGATTTTATCCCGGAAGAAGCTCCCCGTCCGATTCTGGATGGTGATGAAGACGAAGACGCTCTCGACAGCGATGATGATGACGAGGACGACGAAGATGAGGATGAAGACGAAGATGACAATGATGATGACGACGAAGACGAGGATGAAGAAGAAAAACTCGGCGACGACGATGAAGAAGAGGAAGAAGTTCCCAAAAAGGAATAAACGTCTATCTACCGGCTTGTTTCCAATCCAAATGGTACTTTAAATTTAGAGGAAACCCAATCGGGTTTCCTTTTTCATTCCAGATTCAATCCCATATCCGAAGGAGATCGAATCTCCGAACAAATCCCGATCCCGAACACTCCCCAAGAAACCATACTGATCTTCGGTTTTGGTTTGGGATATCACGTGGAATCCTATCTCAAAAAAATCCGGACCCCGGTCCATTTGCTCGTTGTCGAACCGATCCCCGTCTTGAAATCGATCGCTGAAAAATTTTCGGAAAGGATCTCGAAATCGTATTCGCAACAAGGTCATCAAATCAAAATGATATTCGGCTTGGAGGAATTTACCTCCAAGCCGTTGACTTTTTGGCTTTTCGAAAACACAACCAAGGTTTCTCCCTTTTTACATCCAGTCTATGCAAGAAAATTTCAGGATCTGGCTCTCAGTTTTTTGGATTCTCTCAAACAAACCTCTCAAAACCGAGCCGCCAAGGATTACTTTCAAAAGACATGGATACGAAATGAGGTTCGCAACCTAAAACATTCTCTGGATAACCCCGGCATTTCCCAAATTCTTTTAGGATCCAAAACGAATTCCTTTCAAAACCAAACCCTCCTTTTTACGGGAGCGAGTCCTTCTTTAGAGGCCGAAACAGAGTGGATTTTGAAACATAGAAACCGATTTCATCTACTCGCATCGGATACTTCTTTGGGTTGGCTTTTGCATTCCGGAATTTCTCCGGATCTAGTTTTGAGCTTGGATTCTTCCCGGGGAACTCTATTCCATTTTCGGAATATTCTTCCGAAAGAAATTCCCATCCTGACTTGGTTTGGAGGATCGGCATTCCTATTTGATCTTCCGAATCCGAAGTGGATTTATTTTTCCACACATCCGATGGATCAGGCTCTTCAATCCCTATTTTTTCCCAATGCCCCGATCTTGGAGAATCCATCTTTGAACATGGCTGGGATCGCCGTTTCTTTCGCCAAACATCTCCGATACAAAAGAACGATCGTCCGCGGTCTCGACTTCCAAAGGAACGGAGGAAAAACCCACTGTAGATCCAGCGGCTACGAGGACTTTGATCGCACCGCTCTTTCTCGCAAACGGACTCTTTCGGGGATCCGTTATCAAAGATCCGAAGCTTGGGAACAAAGATTTTCGATTTTAGAGATCTTAAAACGGGACTCTCCGGAACTTTTTAGGACCGAACTTCTTTCTGATCCAAAGATGACGGAGACAAAAACGATTTGGGAAGATTTGGTTTTCGAAGATCCAAAGACAATCGACGTGCAACGTTGGATTCAATTTTGCATTGCACATCCGGGGTTAGATCTAAAGAACTATTTTTCTTCCCGAATTCATAGGATTCCTTCCTAAAAGAAACGGCGATTGCAGCGAGTAAATCTCACAGAAATCGATATAACCTCTTGACAATTCTATGGAAACGGACGCAATTCTCTTTCGGACGCTTTATGGGAATGGGATTATGAATAAAGGTTATATCATTTGTGTCGATGATGAAGTATCGGTATTGGAAACCATACAGCAGCAGCTCCGAAACGAATTCGGAGAAAGCCATGAAATCGAAACCGCGAAAAGCGCGGAAGAAGGTTTGGCGCTTATGGAGGAAATTCAACAATCCGGATACGTGATCGAAGTCGTCATCGCCGATCAAGTGATGCCTGGAATGAAAGGCTCGCAGTTTTTAGAGGAAGTTCACAGAAGACTTCCGGATTCGATCAAGATCATGTTGACCGGTCAGGCGGGTTTGGATTCTGCGATTCACGCGATCAACTACGGAGGTTTAAGCCGTTATGTGGAAAAACCTTGGAATATCGAAGAACTCACAGGGGACATCCGATTTCTAATCGAAAAGTTCCGTCAAAATTTAGAGAACCAACACTTAATCAATGAACTCAACAGAAAAATACAGGAATTGGAAAAATCCAACGAGCGGCTCCAACAAGAATCCTAATCCGATCCACCAAAACCTCGTGAAATCCATTTTATCTTTTGCAATCATTTCCATTTTTCTTTATGGAAGCGCTGCGTTATTCTCGGCTCCCCCTGCTTTAGGCAAATCGGCGAAACTTTCCGAAGAACAAATTCTCAAAAAAAAGGACATTCTTCTCCAGGTTTTGAAATTCGGAACCACAAAAGAAAGAGCGATGGCGCTCCGGGAATTAGAAAGTTTTCCTCCAGAACATTCAGGAGTTCTCATAGACCAATTGGGAAAGATCTTAGACAAGGATCCGGATTGGATGATGAGGGTCTATGCGATCCGAACCGTCTCTGAACTCAAGTTGACTCAGTATGGCGAATCCGTTCTAAAACTTTTGAAAAGCGATCAAGCGGATATTCAGAGAGAATCGATCTACGCGGTAAAAAAATTAAAACTGGAAAAAGCGGCTCCGATTCTTTTTGAAATTTTGAAAACCCAGGATTTTACAAAAAACTCAAATCTCACGGTAGGTTTGCTGGATGCGCTCGGAGAATTTCCGCCACAAAGCGAAGCCTCAACTTTTCTACTCGCGAGATTGAAGGAAAATTTCAACGATCCGGAAATCAGGGCTCAGATCGCGCTTTGTTTTGGAAAAAGCAAGGATTTAAAAGCGGAATCCGTTCTTCTTGAAATTTATAAGGACACCAAAGAACCGATTACTCTCAGAAGTTTTTCTGTGAGTTCCTTGGGAAAAATGAAATCGGTTTCTTCCATGTCTTCGATCAAGGAAGAATTGGAAAAGATTCGGAACATCAAAAGTAAAAACGAAGTCAAAGACTTTCAACCTTTGAAAATCCATTCGATTACCGCTCTCGTTTCCATGGGTGACAAAGAAATATTAGAAGAATTGTATGCGTATGCCAGAGACGATGATCCGGTCGTGAGACTGAGAGCGATCAAACATCTCACTGATACCGGCGATTTATCCGTTCTTGAAATTTTAGAATACAAGGCTCTCAGAGACCCGAGTGAAAAGGTAAAAAAAGCCGCTAAGATCGCGATTGAAAAACTAAAAAAAGGAGAATCTGTAAACGATTTGGATTTGAAAGAAGCCGACTCTCCCAAGTTCAAATCCGGATCCAAAGAGCGACCGAATCGTTCCGGAGATCCCTCTCCCATTCCGGGAACTTCCGTTCCCAACAACAACGGCGGAACCACTCCTTCCGGTGGATCCGGTTCTTCACCCGGGAACAAATCGGAATCCGAAGAACTCGAGGACGGAATATGAATTCCCGGTTTCGGCGCAATTTCATAAGAATTTTTACGATTCTCTTTTTGATTTGGTTGCCGGAAACGAAAATCCTGGCGCAGGAAGTGCACAGAGCCGCGACGACCTATAGAAGTTCGATTTCCTATCTGGAACCGAGAATCACGGATGTCAAAGAATCCTTATCGGAAAGCTCTTCCGATTTTCCGGAAACATTCAAACTCTTTTTCCAGGAACTCAAGGGAAACTACGCGATTTTTTACGACTGGAACGGAGAAACTGTATATTACAAATATCGAATTAACAAATTTGATAGATCCAGACTCAGACAGGTCAAAAAACTCGCGGAAGGTGCTGCCTATGAAGTCACCGGAAGATGGGAGGGAATGATCGTATTCCAGGTTCCCACCGTTCCGCTTTTTAAAAAGGCTCCCGAGATCACCCTGGATGATAAAAAGGGAAGATTTTCGATTCCAGTTTACGATTTGGGAAAATTCAGGGAACTCGCTCTGGATGAGATCATTTACTAAAACACACGTATTTATTTCCGTTTTATTTCTCTGTATAACTCAATCCTTTTTCAAAATTCACGCGTTAGACACCTTGGATCCGGACGTATCGTATCATTCCGAGGCGTCTTCGTTTCCCCTCACTCTTTTAAAGATTCGTTTTCCCGAAAAGTGCGAGATCAGAAGAATGGGAAACTCCTCTTATTGGAAAGTAATCCCAGTCCAGGGAAGATCTTGGATGATGATTTTTAGAGAATGGGAGGGATTCGAAAACGAAGGATCGCTCGAACAGCTTTTCAAAGAATTGTTTCCCGGATCCACCAAACCAATTCTACCACAGTGGAAGGAATTTAAAATGATCGGCGGCGAAAGACAAGAGGTCGTCGCGGGAAATCCTCTCATAATTCGTTATTTTCTATTTCAAAAAAAAGAAAGAATCGTATCCGTGTATTTGAGTTTCGATTCCGAAAACAAGACCGTCATTGATTTTTTTCAAACCCCTGAAACCTATCTAGAACCCTTTCTCCGAAATTCTTTTTAAACCCTTTCCAGAAATTCACTTGAAGAACCTGACTTCCAAGAAAAACTGGAAACACTCCGGGCCTATAGCTCAGTTGGTTAGAGCGGCAGACTCATAATCTGCGGGTCGAAGGTTCAAGTCCTTCTGGGCCCAATGGAGTGAATCCTTCCTTTTTCAAAATAAAACTACCACAATAAACAAGTACCCCCCAGAAGGACTTGAAGCTTTCTTGCGTAAGCGTTTTGAGCTTCCGTAAGAAGCGAAAAAACGCGTCACGAGCCACGCGACGGCGAAGTGCGCAAGAAAGACGCCGTGGAGCTAAATCCGGCAGGATGACGGCAACTCAGCAGATTTCTCCCTATGGGTCGAAATCTATGAAACGGCAAGTCCAAATTCGTATGCAACTTCAATGATGGATCGACAAATCACAATCTCCGGGTTGCAGGCGCAAATCCTTCTGGGCCCAATGGAGTGAATCCTTCCTTTTTCAAAATAAAACTATATTCCGCCGTAAAGAACTCAACAGATTCCTCTCTATGGATTCAAATTTGGTAATTCGATTTTCTTATACCAAAGTGTCTTCAAGTTGATTTCCGATCATCCTTCATTGTAGGAACTCTTACATTCATCCGGAAAAGAGAACAAAATCTTCTTTGATTTTAGAAAAAAATTCGCTCAAAAAGAAGGGTACATTTTTATAGAATGAAGGAAATAGTTTTGAAAGAAAAATACAAATTGGGAACCGTCATCGTAGAAAGGGAGTTAGACCTTTCAATCGGCAGAAAAAAACAAAAGGTGTTGGTAAGAATTGGAAAACCAAAACGATGCAAAGACGAAAAGATGGATTGGTATTGTCCGTTTCAGATATCGGGACTTGACATCGAAGGAATCAAAGTTGCATTTGGAATCGACTCAATACAATCGCTCCAACTTGCGATGGAAAGGATCGGCGCGATTCTACAATTTCGAAAAAGCCCGAGAAAATTAACTTGGCTCGATGACGAACGTCTTGGCTTTCCCCTCCCGGAAATACCGGAAATGTTTTTGAAAAAGGAACGG
Source organism: Leptospira sp. WS92.C1 (assembly GCF_040833975.1). Classification (NCBI taxonomy): domain Bacteria; kingdom Pseudomonadati; phylum Spirochaetota; class Leptospiria; order Leptospirales; family Leptospiraceae; genus Leptospira; species Leptospira gorisiae. Next base: position 1,808,545 of record NZ_CP162130.1, on the reverse strand, counting down.
GTCTGGCACAAAACCCTTACAAAGAAGTCGATCGCAAAAAAACTAAAGAAATAAGAGCAAATACCTCGTCCAAAAAACTGTTCGAGCAATGTCAGATGTAAAACTGAATTTTATAAAATTCAATCCGCAAACTTCTCTTTTCCTCCTTCGCTTAACAAAATAAATTCTGTAGACATCGCGTGGCATTCGATTTGGAAACCGGCCGCGCTAAGGATAAAAACTCAAACCATTTCTCTTAACAAAATCATAACATGTGACCGAATGTTTTCCCGATCTCTGAGAATGATGATTTTTTTAAAGAGATTTTTTTTCGAATCAAAGATTGTATCGCGAAATTCTACATCGGATGGATTTCTAAAAAATAAAACGGCTTGTCACTCGTTGAAACTAAGACGCAACTTTCATTTGTTGACTGATATTTTGCCGATTTCGAAAAAATATTTCCCTTAAAAAGCGAATCAAGGTCCGAAATCCAGGTTGGCAGTGGGGATTTTGCCCGCGATTCTGGCTTCAGTATGGCCGAACTACTCGAAAAAAAACCTGCTACGCGTAAGCGAAGAGGGAAAAGCGGACTGAACGTAGCCGCAGACGATATTTTTATCTTTCCCATTCCGGGCTACACCTATAAGTTTTTAGAGAAGGTCTGGTCCGCATTCGTAAATAAAATCGTAGCGTTGACCTTTACGAACAATCAACCCATGTTCAACTATGCGGTTTTCGAAGCGATCCAAGACAAAAACCTAAAGATCGTTTCTTCTGCGACTCATTTCAAAATGAAAGAGATCGCCACAAGAATCGGACTCAAAGACATTCAAGAGTTTATCAACAGAACGCTTCCGGTATCCATCCAGGATCCGGACAATCTTTCCGCCCACTTTATCAGGGAAGCGATCATATCAGCGGAGACCAAAAAGCGTCCCGAGGTAGTCTTTTCGAGTTTAAAAGACGAAAAAATTCACCCGAACCTAAGACATCTTCTTTCCGGAACCATGAACTACGCTGCGGGAATCCCTCTTTTTGTAAAAGGAAATCCAATCGGTATGATTTGGGGCATCCGAAGAGACCGAATGAGCGACGAGCAAAGAGAGGAAGTCAAAGAACAGTTGAGTTCTCTTTACGATGTAGTCGATTTTGTAGTCGCCCGAGAAATGGACAACAAAGCGGATCCCTATATCGCAAAAAAAAATATAGAAAAAGCGGATCTTCATTCCTATGCAAAACATCTTTATTATACAAGAACCGGCGGTCAGATCCATCCGGTAACCTCGATCATTTTCGATTGTCATACTTACAATTGTTCGTATCGTCTGGATGCGAGTTATATTATTCCGTCTAACAACGGTTTTTCGGTAAGTTTAAAACGATTCGAACCGGAAAAAACAAATCAAACCGGAAAGATTCTTCTGATGATTCCCGGATTTTTTTGTAGAAGATCGGTGATGGACAAGGTCGCGAGAGAAATGGCTCTCAAATACGGATACCGCGTTTTTTCCATGGATATGCGCGGACGTTCCAGACAAACCCTACCCTACAACGGAATCAAGGAAGGATGGACCATAGACGATTTTATTCAGGAGGATTTTCCCGCGGTTCTCAACTGGATTCGGGAAAGTTATCCAAAAGAAAAGATCGTTGTGATGGGTCACAGTATGGGAGGAATGATTCCTCGTTATTACGCGGCTGGTTACGAAACTTTCTTGGCAAAATACCCGCAAAACAAGGTTCCTTTACCGGACCCCAAGGAGGCTATTTCGGGAATCATTTCCGTAACTTCCCCCAACTTCGTTTCCGTGGGAACGAACATTCCGGGAATGAGCGCGATCAAAACGGGTTTGAGTTTATTACCTACAAAATCGATCTCCGATTTTATATTTGATCTCACCACATTCTCTCTTCAATCCACGCTCCCGACTGTGGACCTCAATAAATTCTTTAAATTTCTGTTGGGTCTTCATTCTTCTTTGAGAACGGTTTCTTTCGAGCTCAGCACCAAGGTTGTAAATTTGAGGGACTTCGTCGGTTACAGACAGATCTCCCCTCCCGAATGGTATTTTCTCATCGAAGATATTTTTTGCGAAGAATCCACCAAGGTCATCCTGCAATTTATCCGTTCTCAGTTGAGTAAGGATCATAGTTTTTTTTCCTTTGACGGTTCGATCAACTACACGGAATTGCAGAGAAACTTTCAACTTCCGATCTATTCCGTTCTCGGCACCCTGGACAAAATCGTACCAGTAGATTCCGTGGAAGAGGAACTGAGAGCTCTCCCGTCTGCAAACAATCAAATCGTAAAATTCGATCAGGGACATTTGGGAATTCTTTTTCATATGCCTACGGTTCGAGAAATGTGCGCCGGCTTTCACGATTGGATTCAGAAACTGGATTAAAATTTCGTCGGGAAAGCATTTGACACCAAAGGTTTGCAAAGATAGCCTCCAAAGGGAATGGATCTCGTAGAAGCAAAAATTTCAGATATTTCCCTGACAAACGTTGGGTTCGCAGTTTTTTTAAAAACAAAGGATGATTCCGATTCCAGAGTTGTACCGATTTTTATCGGTCCCTTGGAAACTCATTCGATCACCTCGGTTTTAGACGGGACCAAACCTCCGAGACCCATGACACACGATTTGATGACCGTACTTCTCACAACTCTGAATGTGAGCATCGTCAAAATCTCCATCGAAGAAATCATAGACAATACGTTTTACGCAAAGATCACCCTTCGTAAGGACGAAGACGTAATCATCCTGGATGCAAGACCGAGTGATTCGATCGCTCTTGCGCTCCGCGCGAACGCCCCTATTTATCTCGCAAAAAAAGTGATCGAGGAAGCGGGAATCGAAATGAAAGACGAGGAAATTCCGGGAGAATCGATCGCAAGAGAAAAAATTTCCCAACTTCCGAAAACACAGTTGGAAATTCTCCAAGAATCCCTAAACAACGCTCTCAAAACGGAAGACTATGAAAGCGCTGCAAGAATTCGGGATCAGATCAAAAAGCTCATTGAGAATTCTTAATCGAACTTGTAAAATAGAAAGATCTCCATAAAAACGGATGCAAGTTTTGCTAAAATCCGGACAATCATCTAAAGATAACAAATCAAGAGGAAAAAACATTGGATAAACTATTGATGGACATTTTAAACGCGGGAATCGCCCTTTTTCAAAACGGGGAAGGCAAACTCAAACAATCTCTTTCCGAATTGAACAAACTCTACGAAGAGTTCCGAGAAAAAGGAGAGGCTAACCAAAGTGTCAAGGCCAATCAGGTCCGGGAACTTCTGAACAAAACGGTTCAGGACGCGACCGAAATTCTTTCCCAAAGCGGGGAAGGCAGACAACAGGCTCTTGCAAAACTTCAGGAGAATTTTATCAAACTCTCCGCGGAAATCGAATCCTCTATTCCGGAACAATTCAAAGCGGCCGCACGGACCACACTGGACGAGTTAAAACAACTCTTAAGCAAAAAACAATAACTCGCGTATTTTTCGAAAATGTTGAGACAACGCAGGAGACTTGAAAGAGTGTTGTTTTCGGGTCAGTCTTCCAAAGCATGAATAAAATATCGTTTGTCCTCTTCTTTACGGTCTTTATAGATATGATGGGATTCTCCGTAATCTTTCCCATCTTCCCCGAGACTCTTAAAATTTTTTTAGCCAAGTCAGGAGATCCCGTTCTCGATAAGTTTACGGATCTTACGAGAATTCTTATGGAAGCCTCGTCCGGGGATTGGTCCTTGTTCGTAGCTCTTTTCGGTGGAATCGTTGCCAGTCTTTATTCTCTCCTGCAATTTGCATTCGCTCCCGTATGGGGAAGAATTTCGGATCGAGTGGGAAGAAAACCGATTCTCGTTTTTACAAGCCTCGGTAGTTTTTTCGGATATGCTATCTGGTTATTCTCGGGAAGCTTTTCGCTCTTTGTTTTTTCCAGAGTCATCACGGGAATGATGGGGGGAAATATTTCCGTTGCTTCCGCAGCGATGGCCGATATCACGACTGAAAAAGATCGAGCCAAGGGAATGGGACTCATTGGAGCCGGAGTCGGACTCGGTTTTATCGCAGGTCCTCCCACGGGCGGACTTTTTGCAAAAGTGGATTTGAGTTTTCTGGAGATTTTATTTCCCGGGATTACACTGACCGTTTTTCCGGCCTCTGCACTTGCCGCAGCAACTATAGCCTTGATCAACCTATTGATGATTGTTTTCTGGTTTCGGGAAACCTTGAACATCGACAAACAATCGGATTCTACTAAAAAAGCACATCCGATTCTCGGAGTGTTCACTTCTCACAACAAAGAAGTTGTTTTGTATTCCCTACTTTACTTTATCTTTGTTTTTGCTTTTTCAGGATTCGAATTTTCGATCAATTTCTATTTGAGTCAATTCCTGAATTACAGTCCGATTGAGATCGGACTTACCTTCGTTTATATCGGCTTGGTTATCGTCTTAATTCAAGGCGGTGTGTTTCGCCTTCTTTCAGGTAAGATCAAGGAAACTCGTTTGGTAAGAGCCGGATCCTTGTCTTTGGTCTTAGGATTTGCGCTTCTCTACTTCGTATCCAATTCGTATCAACTTTTTATCGCGCTTACATTCCTGGCTTCGGGAGGCGCGCTTTTGCATCCCTCACTTTCCACGTTAGTTTCTTTGGTATCCAGCAGGGAGGAACAGGGAACCAACCTCGGAATGTTTCGAAGCCTCGCCTCTCTTGGAAGAGGACTTGCTCCGTTCGCGTTTTGTTTGATCTATTTCAGCAAAGGTCCTGCAAGTTCCTTTTTGACTTCGGGAATCGTTTCTTTTCTATTTCTTCTTCTGATTTGGAAATTGAAACAACCGAGTCACGGACATTCCCACACGAGTGAACCCACTTCCTAAAAAGAATTCATATTTCTGTCGAAGTCTAACGTTTTAGTCTTAGGTTCTTAAATAAACGTTTAGAAATCGAATTTATAAAGAGCGAAAATTTTTTGAACCGATTTCAAAAATCAAGATTTGCTCTCTGCGATCTCACCGCAAAAATGAAAATATCCCGTGATTTTATTCTTCAACGGACTTCAAGTCCGCGAGCAAGCAAGTTTTCAAAAAAATAGCTTGTCGGAACCTTCATCTTCATTCATCGCGACTTAGAATCAAAAATCTGATGAAAGAGTTTCGAAAAGAAATATCTCTTAAAGAATCGTTTTTAAAGCGGATGTCAGTCTTTCAAAGTGAAGAGATTCTTCAAGCTTACTTCCATTTTCCAATCTGAGTAAGAATGTATCCCGGATGTTTCCGGAATCCGTGATCGCTTTAAACGAAAGGATGTCGATTCCATACAAAAATAAAAGTTGCGATACTTCAAAAATGATTCCCGGTCTATCCTTCATCCTAAGATCCATTACCGTACAGTCGCTTCCCTGGGAATTAAAGAGAAACAATTCGATCAAAGAACGGTCCTTGTTTTTTAGATATTCCGCCTTTTCAGGAAACTTTTCGAGATAATTGAGAACCGAAACGCCTTGAAAGAACATTTCCTTGAGGTCGGAATGAATCGTATGCAACATCTCGTCGGTCATTGGAATTTGATCCACGTGGTGAATGATAAATATATCGCTAATATAGCCGTCTTGCGAAGTTTCCGCGACCGCTTCTTCGATCGTCCAACCTCTTACAAAAAGAGCCGCCGTGACTCTGTAGATAATTCCTATTTCATTATTGGAAATATTCACTTTGAGTGCGTAAGAGCCGTCTCTTGGAATACAGGAAACATGAATGGAAGATTCTGTAGATGTTTGAATCATAACGGTCCCCTCGAAAGCATAGTGTTTATTTCTAAAGCAATCACCCCATAAACTGAAGTTTACGAGGCAACGACAAATCCTCCGACTCCGAACTCAGATTTCTCTTACCGTTTATACCGCGTTCTTTCCCTAAGTCGAAAGAACGCAGAATAAGAACGATGAGAAGCGGTTTTCGGAATCGGCCTTTGTCATCAAAGCTTGGATTTCGAGGTTATCCGATAAAATAGAATCTTAAGTTCAAAAGAATCTATCAATAAGAATGCAAGAAACGTGCCGTTCTTCTAAAGTGCAAATTTTACACCGACATTCGCAGAATAAAACTTCTCCGAAACAAGACCTTCCAGCAAGATTTTAAATGTAAGTAGATTGATTTCCAATCCACCCACGGCGTAATTTAAACTATTCTTTGCCTTAGCCTCTCCGCCGGTACGAATCGATAAGTCTCCGGAAGAGGCGTTTTGATACCCTTGCAAAAATTGTAAGGGCAATCCAGCCGCGGCTGCGTCCAGGGTTAAGGTCATCGGTCCCTGAACCAGTAGATTCATTTGAGAACTTCCTGTATTTTGACTGATACCACCACCTACAAACAGCGTAAGAATGTAAAAAAGTCGAACCCCGGTTCGAATATCAATCGGAAGAGATTCGGTGCGAGCACGATAATCTAAACTAAAATCCGCATCCCAGCGTCCGGAAGCCGGACCAAAAGCAACCTTTGGAAATTGACTCGGAGTGTATCCAAGCGAGAGTTCCTCGGTCTTTCTATGAAAACCGACTCCCAAACTCAGACCTGTAAACCCGAAAAGATCCCAACGAGTATAACGTTCTTTGAGAAGCTGAAATCGAACGGTCGCCCCAAATGAGTTAAAATTTCCGGCAAGACGAAAATCGTTTCCACCTTCGCCGGTCAAAGATTTCAAATCCCCTTGACCTAGATTTCCCTGATATCCGTGAACAAAAATGTTGATCCTATGTAAAAAGGATCGGTTTTCGTCCGGCTGATTCGACTGACCTTGCATCGCAAGCCAACCTAAATTGACCCCTGCCATCAAAGAAGGGCTGAGGGAAGCCCCACCATTGGGAAGATTCGGTAAATTGATACCTGCATATTGAATTTGAATGTCCTCGTTTTTAATCCCTGCTCCGGAAACCCCTGCTCCAATTTGGAACCGATTGATGGTTCCTGGACCCATCATGGATGAGTTGATTGTGGTAAGAACCGCGGAATCAACCATCGACCTAACGACTGGATCCAAATATTTTGTACGGATTTCATTTTCGAGTCCGTTGAACTGCGAACTTACATTGTTCGGTATCACCGAACAAGCCGCTCCGGTACAGGTAACTTGGGCGAATAGGGAACTCGTCGGAACGAGTCCGGCAAAGGATAGGATTAAGATAGGAATCAGTTTTCCCATCAGTAAGTTGCGGCAAGTATTCATTTTTATCCCGTTCTTTTCTGACGAGAACATTTGAAAATCTATTTCAGAGTCCGAGGCTTCTGCCTATGATCTCTTTCATGATTTCCGTTGTTCCCGCGTAAATTGTTTGGATTCTCGCGTCCAGATACGCTCTGGCAATCGGATACTCCATCATATAACCATAACCGCCGAAAAACTGCAAACATTCATCTGTATGCCGTTTTTGCATCTCGGTCGAATACCACTTTACCATCGAAGCTTCCGCAGTAGTCGATTTTCCAGCCATAGTTTCCACAGTCACCTTATCAGCGAAAGCTCGGCACATTTCTAGCTCCGTCGCCATTTCCGCCATCTTAAACTTGATGTGCTGAAAGGTCCCGATTTTCTTTCCAAATGCCTGTCTCTCCTTAATGTATTGAAGAGTGATTCTCTGAACAAGGGCAGTAGCTTCCACGGCCGCGAGTCCGAGGACCAAACGCTCCGTAGCCAACTTCTGCATAAGATAACGAAAACCTTGGCCTTGTTTGCCTATTAAATTTTCCTTTGGAACCACTACATCGTTGTAATATAATTCCGAAGTATCTTGAGCTTTTAAACCAATTTTTTCTAGTCTTCTTCCTCTTTCAAAGCCGTTCATTCCCTCTTCTACCATGAGTAAAGACATGGTTCCATTATCATGTTTAACAGCCGTGATGATTAAATTTGCCAATTGTCCGTTGGAAATAAAGGTTTTTTGTCCGTTTACTACGTAGTGATCGCCTTTATCCACAGCGGAAGTTGTGATATTTTTGAGGTCGGACCCGGCCCCGGGTTCGGTCATTGCAATCGCGAGAATGCTGTCTCCGGTCACACAACCGGGTAACCAACGTGCTTTCTGCTCTTCGTTTGCATACTCGGAAATATAAGGGGCAATTACGTCGTTGTGAAGTGAAATAAAGAACCCGGTGTTTCCAACTCTTGACGATTCTTCAATTATGATTACATTATATAGAAAATCGGCATCGGCTCCGCCGTATTCGGAAGGAATGTTGGGACAAAGCAATCCACTCGCACCCGCTTTTTTCCAGACTTCTTTAGGAACGATGCCGGCTTTTTCCCACGATTCATGATGCGGAGCTACCTCCGTTTCAAAAAACTTTCTAGCCATTCCACGAAAGATATCGTGTTCTTCCGTGAATTGTAGGACTCTTTCCATTCTGATCTCTCCCTCGTCTACGAATAGACGGTGTTCATTCTCATGTAAACGCCGGGATTCTTCTTAACGTAATCGATCAGATCATTCTGCTGAATAAAGTACAACTCCGTGTCCACTTCAGCTTTAAACGTATAATTCGACACAAAGTTTTTGGAGATATTGTAAATCTCTCCAACGAAGTCCCCATCCGTAAGCTCGGCAAGTAAATTGCCTTTCTGATAGACGTTTACTTTTCCACTACGAATGATATAAGCGTCGCCGTAAAATTCTTTTTCTTTGACAAGAACTAAACCTGCGTTCACTTTTTGCAGAGTCATGATCAATTCCAACTGAGTGATCTGATGACTGGTCAATCCTCGAAAGTGTCTGGATTCTGCAAGCGCCTTCCAAGAATTCGAATCTCGGATTTCATTGAGTCGAGTAAGATTTGATTTGAGATCCGAATTTCTAATGAATTGTAAAAACTTATTCTTTTCGATGGTAAGAGCGAGAACATCCGTCTCCGCATATACATCCGCCGCACGAGGTAGATCCAAAACCAAAGACGCTTCCCCAAAGTATTCGTAAGTTCCGTATCGTTTGACCGGAACTCCTTCAGAGCCGTCTTGATTCAGTCCTTCAAATTTTACGTTTCCGGATGCGATGATGTAAAACTTATCCCCCGGAGTTCCTTTGCGGATGATATGATCTCCCCTCTTGTATCTCTCCTCGTTTACGATGAGTAAAAACTCCTTCGCCTTTTCGATCGGGAATCCGTGAAAAATATCGATTTGAGTCATCACATCCAACAGGTTGTAAGCTTCGATATGTTTTGGAGGGGTGATTTCCGGATACAGAGTATTTTCGATTCCGAATCTCGCAAGCTTGAGTTTGGTCCCGCTCGGCATATCTTTTCTTGCGATATGATAGACCGTAATCTTTTCCTGAATCTCTTCGGGCAACGAAGCAAGATAACTCACACGGGTGTGAAGCGGAGGAATTCCCGCTTCATGATAGATAATTCTACGATCCCAAGGAAACTCCTTAAAAAATTTCCATCTGGATTCGGGAAGAATCCCTTGAGCATACATTCGATCATGAATATCGGGCTCGTTGAGATGATCCGAAGTATACATAAAAGACTGATCTTGAAAAAAGAATTCGAATCCTACCGAAGGAATCGAGTGAAGTGCATAATGAAAATTGAATTCTCCGCCATTGATCATCGTTGCTTTTCCGATGATGATCGGTTGAAAGTGAAACAGTTCCTGCAATTCCTTTTTGGGAATTTTAGTAAGAGCCGAATACTTTCGAAGAAAACTTTCCATCACGGTTTCCGTCGCGTGAATGGTGATTTTGTTTTCTTCGAGTATTTTCTGAAATGTGCCCGCGTCATGATCCGCGTGACAGTGAGTTAAAATGACGTGATTGATGAGTTTTGGATTTACGTTGGATTGACGAAGCCATTCCGTGGAATTTACCGGCGGATCTACCATGATTCCCTGATGATTGAGCCAGATGATAAAACCCGATGTGTTGTCCTCCGGATCAAATCCATGAGAAGGTCCAAGACAGGTAATCCCAATGATCGGAGCTTGAAACGGCTCCGTTGGTCTTTCTCCGATATCATATTTGATATTAAATCCGACTTCCCCCGGAACCTCGATTTTTCGATCTCCGTCTTGGATTAAAAAATCTCCGGACTCCAATTTGACGATGGCAACGTCTCCAAAATAAACCGAGTTTTTAGAATCGAATACTTTGAAGTCGACCACGTCTTCGAGCCCTTTGTATCCTCTGAAGTAAGCCATCTCCGCTTTCATATCGGGAAAGCCGAAAGATTCTTCTCCGTTTAGAAATTCGCTTTTTAAACTAATCTCTTCGGGACCCATCAAGGATTCCTTGAGTACGGTGATCAGCTGAACTCTCTGTTCTTCAGTACAAACGATGAATGTTTTTTTTTGTCTTAAAAAGAAATTATAATAGATCGGAAATTCGAGCTCGGCCGTGCTGATCCCTTTTTCCACATGAAAGAATTTATTGGGGAGAATGAAAACCAACGGGGTCTTTTTTTCAAACCCCATTGTATCTTTGATCGTTTCCGGTGGGGAGCCGATTTGAAGATATCCCTCGGTGGTATCGATAAGATATCCCCCTCTAGGCAGTTCCGTGTAACCTTTGTATGTTTCTTTTAGCATATGATAGAGGGAAAAAGAATTATTTATGTCTTTCGATAAAATTCTTAATATGCGCTTTAGGAAGAGCTCCGATTACTTTATCCACAAGTTGTCCGTCTTTAAAGAGTAAAAGTGTCGGGATGGAAGAAATACCTAAACTCTGAGCTGTGTCCTGGTTATCGTCTACGTTTAATTTTTTGATTTTTACCAAACCGTTCAATTCTCCGGAGAGTTCTTCCAGAACCGGCCCTACCATTCTACAAGGTCCGCACCACTCCGCCCAGCAATCGATGAGAACCAACCCTCCGGAAGTCTCACTCTTAAAATTTGAATCGTTGATTTCTGCCAATGCCATCTTTGATTCAGTCTCCTTTTTTCCTATAATATATATCAGACTCGTTCGGTCTATTTTTTCTTTTTCTTTTTCTCTTTATCCGCTTCTAATGATTCGACTTTCTCTTTCAAAGATTCGATCAATGTTTTTGTCTTCTCCAGATCGTCGGTTTCCCCCGTAGTCTGTAGAATTTTGCGGTTTACTTCGAGAAGGGAGATCGACTTTTTCAAATCCCCAGCGTCCTGGGTGGAAAGGTCGAATTTGGCGCGATATTCCTGAGCGGCAAAGTTACAAAGCTCCAGGGTCATATTGAAATGCTCCTGGCGGATATAATAGTTTGGATTTTCAAGATCCCTTTCTTTTTCAAAGGCGCGAAAATCAAAAAGATTTTTACAAAGAACCGCGATTTTAAAATGAATTTCCGGAAAACTCCATTTCCATTTGCTGTTCGTTCCAAAAGCATCGATGGTTTTGCTAGTTACCTGGCGAACCGCTTTTATAAAATTCAGCCTTTGTACCGGAGTAAATTCCGAAATTTTTGCAAGCAGATCCTTATTTTCGGCCAAACCGCTTTCAAAATCCACACCGACGATCTTTTCCATCATGGAAATCGCGTTGTAAATTTCTTTCCTTCCTGCGTTGAGGTAAGTGTCACTTTTGATGTCTAAGATTGCGACACTCAGGTCGTTTATCAAAAGACATGTATTGATCGTTTTGATTGCGTTTACGGATAAGGCTACTTGATAGTAAGGTTCGAGTCTGGGATCCTTGCGGAGTTGTGATTTGAAGAGATTGCTCTCTTTTTTCAAGTCGTCCAGAAAGACCTTAAAGTCCGTCAACTTCTCGGCGAATTCCTGTTTTTGTTCTTTGGTTAATGCCATACTTAATTACAGTCTTTTTCCCAACCTGATATACTTAAAGTATCGGAAAATTCCAAAGTTCGCCGAAAACAAGCGCTCAAGAATCGTCACATTTTCAAAGAAATTTCCCGCTTCCATTTCTTGTCGAATTCGAAACACAAAGAATGTTTGAGTCCAAATTCTAAACCTGGGCATCCACAATCCCTCCTTTTGGGGAAATCGGATCCGATACAAGGATTCCTTCGACCTTTTCGGAAGCTCCCGGATCCGGAGAAACATTCAAAGAAGGAGATCCTAACGCCGAATTTGACTCCGGCTGGACGGGACCGGAGGATTGACCGAGAACTGATAATTCCATAAATCCGTTTTAGAGAGAATTCCGGAAAAAGAAACCGTTTTCCAAAAACAAACGAGAAAGACCAAATCAAATCCAAACGGGCCCTTCCTCATTTTACTTACTATTTGACAGATAAAAGCGAAGGGAAAGTCTAACGAAGAGACGTAGTCTATAAAAAAGACTTTTTCATAAATGCGTTTCTTGCTCTTAAACACTGGTTGAGGTATCACTATGTTCGCACCACTGGCAGTCTTCGGGTCACTCGGATGGACTGAAATTCTACTCATCCTCTTTATCGCACTCTTACTTTTCGGAGGAAAGAGATTACCATCCTTAGCAAAGGATCTCGGAGACGGAATCAGATCGTTTCGAAAATCCTTAACGGGGGAATCGGACGAGCCTTCCAACCAAATCAGCCAAGAGCAATCGGCTCCCAAGGAAGAGGCTCAGACAAAAACTTCCAAATCTAAAAAATCAAAATCTACCTGACCATCCGCGGAATGGCCGGAAAGAAAAAGTCCAATCCCGCCCCGCTTCCGCAACCGGAAGATTCGACGGAGTCATTGACGCGGGATCGAGAAAAATACATGACCTTGGGGGATCATTTGGAAGAACTCCGAATGGTTCTCATCCGATCCCTTTTGCTCGTTGCAGTCATTATGGGAATCTCTCTTTTTTTTGGAGAAGAAATTCACAAAATTTTAGCGCAGCCTTATAAGAATGTTTTAGGTCCACAAGCAACGTTTTATCAGATCAAGTTGATGGCTCCTTTTATGATCTACTTAAAGAGTTCGTTTATGATCTCGATTCTTTTGGGGCTTCCCTTTGTTTTGTTTTTTCTTTGGGGTTTTGTTTCCCCGGCTTTGGATCCGAAATTGGATCGATACGGAAAATTTTTAATTCTTTTTAGCACTCTTCTTTTTTGGTTCGGAGTTTGGCTTTGCTGGACGGAGGCATTTGAGAATCTTTTGAGAATTTTCTTAGTGAACTTTCGTCCTCCGGACATAGAATCAAGACTTCCGATAGACGAATACTACGAGATTTTTTTTAACATTCATTTGATTTTCGGTTTATCTTTTCAGCTTCCTATTGTACTCATTCTTCTTGGCAGTTTAGGAATTATCCGCGCCTCGTTTCTGATTTCAAAATGGAGAGAGGCGATCATAGGACTCGCCGTAGCGGCTGCGGTTCTTTCTCCAGGGCCGGATTTGATTTCTATGTTGTTTTTGTTTGTTCCTTTGACCGTCCTGTTCGCCGTATCGATCATACTCATGAAGGTAATAGAGAGAGAGTAAATTGCTGACCAAAATTCCTTCCAAACTCAAACTTCCGATCGCCGTTTTCGTTCTCAGTTTTTTATTCTTTCTGGTTTATACTGTAACGGACGACATCATTCTCAAATCCCCTTTAGGTCAGAATAAGGCGATCTCCTTAACGATTCGTCTTGCTCTTTCTGTTTCATTCTCCGCTCTTTTAGCCTCTCTTGTATTCTATGCAATAAAGCTCATATACTCTTCGATGCGATCCTTAGTCACTCTGGTTCAGGATTGGGGAAGCGACGTATACGAAGAAAATCCGGTAGCAGAAAGAGACGATGAGATCGGAGAACTCGTAAGAGCGTTTCGATTAAAATTCTTTCAACAAAAAGAATTGGAGGATTCCGGATCTCAGGAATTTCAGAGCGAAAAAACGAGGGAGCTTTCGGACGGAATTCAAAGATCCTTTTATAGAATTCAACTGCCTAAGATCCGCAATCTCGATATTTCTCTTTTTCCAAGAATGAGCGGTGACTCTAACTGTGATTATGTGAACGTCATCCCCACTTCGGACGGATGTATGGGTGTGCTCGCGGGTTTCCCCAGTCCCGGCGTTTTAGAATCTGCGTTTAAGGCGAGACTGGAAGGAATTTTTTCATTAGCCAACGAGACATCCGGAATCCGCGGAGAAGAATTGGTTTTTAAAATCGGAAAAACTCTTTCCAAGATGCCGATTCCATTTTTAAATTTATCCTTATTTTATCTGGAGACAAGGACCGGAGAACTCGGGTATATCCACTTTCAGGATCTACCCGCTTTTGTTTATAGAAAAGAAGAGTTGATCTCTTTGGAAAAAAATAAAAAGACTCGCTATTTTGATTACAAAGCGGCCGATCTGGAGCTCAACAAAATAACCCTCAAATTAGGAGAATTCTGGGTCATCGCCTCGGATCGAATTTATTCCACGATCGGAATCCCTTCCGGAGAATTTGTGAAACAGCTTCAAGCGGCCCTTTCTGAAAAAAAATACGCAAATTCTCGGGATCTGATCCTGGATTGCGGAAGAATTCTGAATCGGAGATACGGAAAGAATGTCCTGGAAACTTCTGCGTTAATCGCAGTAGCTCGAAAACAATCATAGCCAAAATTCATTTCCTCTTCGGTTTATGATATGAACCTGAACGAGAAACCGTTTTACATGATACGGTCCGTTTATTGATACCAATCTTTAGAATTTCACAAAGACAAACGCAAAGATTCTATCCTGAAACTTCCAAAAACAGTTGGATTGAATTAGATTCATAATTTTGAATCTATCAATGAAAGAAATTTCTTTTTTTGCAATGGACCCTTTTCTCTTGTAAAATTCCCAGCTTCAGTTTTTCCGACAAACTAAATCTTCTCGAAAAAAAGGTTGAAATCGGACTTCAAGTCCGTCTGAAATAGAATCACGGAAAATTTTTGATTTGCAAAACTCAAACCCGGATTAAAAATTTCCGTTGAATCATTTGGAGACAAACGAACGCTCAGCTCACTCCGATTGATCCATTCTTTACGTTTAATAAACTCATTCAGGTCCGGCCTTTCCATTTAACCTCTCATAAAAAAGCCCTCACTCTTTCCGAGCCAGGGCTTTTCCTTCAAAGATAAAAATCTATTTTTTTAAGAATTCCAACTTTGATACAGGATCGGTCCGAATGCCGTTACGATCAGCGTCAAAAAGAGCACTAGGATCGGAACGATCACACGTTCGTATCTCGCAAAGAAACTTGCATGATGGATCTGCGGTTCCTTTTCCAGATATTCCCTCACAACGTGTTTTGTCAAAAGATGGTTGAGTGCGACCGGCGGAGTCAAATAGCCGAGTTCAAAAGAGACCAATGCAGTCATCCAAAAATTCAACGGATGAATCCCGTTCGCCTTTGCGATCGGATATAGAGTAACGGACACAAGGATCACGGCTCCGTATGGATCCATCAACATTCCGATGATTACGAGAACGATCGTCAAAACGATCATCGCTGACAAAGGAGACCCCAATTGAGTCGGGAAAAGATTGATCACATTGGAACGTTCAAAGACACCGCCCATACAAGCGGAAAGCCCCATCAACATCAACAAAGCACCCAAATGCGAACCGGTATCGTAAGAGGTTCTTGAAATTTTGACAACGTCTCTTGCGCCGGAAGCGGGATGGTGTTCTTTCAGACTTTGTTTGTGATCCCAGTAAATCAGAGCCAACATCGCGATCGGAAGCATATACGGAGCTGTATGTTCGTCAAAATGAGTATTTAACCCGAATACAAGAACGAATACGATTACCGCGGCAATCAGAATATATAAACTAAACGGTTTGAACACGGACCAGGTGGTTTTGAGTGCATTTTGTTCGGGCTGAATTCTCCAAGAATCCTTTCTCAAAAACCAACTGACGATTAAAAACAAAGTGGTCGAAATCGCAAAAACCCTCCAACCCCAGTAAAAAAGTTCATCCGTGGTCACGTCCAGATTCAAAGAAGCCACGATTACCACAAGAAGACAAGGTGGTAAAACCACTCCCAAACTACCGCTCATTGCAGTTGCGGCTAATGCTCTTTCCTGAGACGCTCCCGCCCTTCTGAGTTCCACAAAAATAGTCGCTCCCAAGGCTAAAACAACGATTCCGGAAGCTCCACTATAAGCGGTAGGAAGCGCCGCCGCGATCACTACGATTACCGCCAAAAGTTCAGCGGGGAGCCTCCAAGGTTTTAAAAGATCGAAAAATCTTCTTCCAAGAGAAGTATCGCGGAGTAAAATCCCGGTCCATACATACAATCCGATCTGGATATAAAGGGTCGCGTGTGCGGTTAGCTTTTGGAGATAAATCGCAAGACCGGCAGGGTGATGTTCGAACAAAGCGAAGTAAATTCCACAGACAAAAGCCATCCAACAGTATAACGGAATCGCCAAAAGGATTTCTGAAAACCTACTCTTTTCTTGTCCTTTTGAAACGTTAGAGAATTCTGATTTTTGAATATTATAAACATTCAATCCAGTTAAAAAGGCCAAACCTATGATCCATAAGACTTGGATCTGCGCCTCCACTCCCTTGCTAAAAGGAAGCATATAAGAAGCCGAAAAAATCAGGATCAGATTCGCGAAAATCTGACTGATCTCCGAAGCCAATTCTTCCTTTCTATTTTCTGGATTTTTCAGGGCGATATGATAACGTCTGGTCGTGGATACGATTCCGGCAACAAGCAAAAGAATCACCATCGTCATCGGAATATAATCGATCGCAAAGATCGTGATCGTGGAAAGTTTGCGTTCCGTTCCGCAGTATAATTTTTGTCCGAAGCTAAGTTCCATCGGAGCTAAAGCGGCGGACGCGGTCGTTGTTTCTTTTTTAACCGGGGTTTTAGAAGAAGTACCGGATCCTAAATCCAATTCATCCAAAAGTGCGGAATCGGAAGCATTGACTTCCACCCTTTTCGCCGAATTGATTTGATCCGCGATACAATGAATCCGAATTTCCGCATAACGAGGCCAGATCGTTTCCCCAAGCTCAAGCATTCGAGCTTGGACTAATTGACCAAAACTTTGAACCAAAGGAACAAAAAGAAAGAGCAATACCGCCCAAGATACTATTTTTTTTGCCATGTCTTCCTGATTTATTCTAAGGATTCGGAACATTCGTCCGCTGCTGCCTCTGCCTTACAACGGACCCCTTTCATCAACTTCAAAATAGACGCGTGATAAACTCCCTTGTCTCTGAGTTTGATCCGAACCTCTCTGAATTTTTCAAAGTAGCCTTTGATTTCTTCTTTCGGAACTTCCAACCAATACTTTGCGGGCACTTCTTTTTCGGCCTTTCTGGTAAGTTCAAGCATGGTTTCAAACTGAGTAGCGGCCCATTGTCTGGATTGATTTCCAAAATCGGCGGGCATATCAGACGTTTTTCCAACGATCTGAAATGTAAGCTGTCCTATCGGAAATTTAACGATTCCTCCGTTAGGCGCAACACCTTTCATAAGTTCGAGAGGTTTAAATCCGACCGCGGGTGAATAACAAGCGTCCGCTCGTCCATTGTTAAAAATTCCCGCAAAGGTCGCAATCTCAGCCGGAACCATGGAAGAACCCACTACGTCCACCATCGTGGTCGCGGCTTGATCATAAGTCAGCGTAGCAATTTTTTTACCGGCAAGGTCTTTGATCGAACGAAGTTTTTTATCTCTTAAAAGAAGATAAACGGCCCCACCCGGAAACATCGCCATGGTTTCGTATTCGCCCGAAACGTTCAACTGTCTCGCTTTCGGATTGGAAAGAACGTCAATGGTTCTTTTTAAAAGCTCGTAAGATGGAAGCGCACCGATCGCCTCCACAGAACCGGACTGAGGAACATATCCTCGAACTCTCAAACTCGTGAGATAAGCGAGGTTACACTTTCCGGCTTTAAAGTCAGAATTGGCAACGACTTCGTCCGTATACGCCTTTGGCTCCAAACGAACTCCCCAGCTCAATGCCTGAGCTTGATAACGAAGCGCGGATTTAAAAATATCTCCGTGGGTTCCGGACGGATCAAAGACACAAATCGTCTTATTGACCGGGTCTGCGGCGAAAAGGGAAGACGTTAGCGTAAACACCAAAACCGAAAGTAAATAGATACGGATTCCTTTCATGGAAACTCTCCTTTCAACTAATTTTTTTTTATAGAAGGGTGTTATTTAGAGGCCTTTCAACAAATCATCGTCTTCTTTTAAGTCTCGTTTTCCCTGAGGAAAACTACCGAGAAGCAAAGGACCTCGATGACCTTTTTCTTTGATCCAAATTTTATCGGACTCGTGTCTGGAAAGTTGTTCCGCGTAAGATTCCAAAAGCTGGTATTCTTTTTTTGACTGAGACTTATCCAAAATCTTCGCATGTTCCTTGACCGCTTTTTTAATCGCTTCCGAATTTCCTCTTCCTGCAAGAGCCTGAATCTGAAACGCACGAGAAAGACTGACTCCTGCTTTGTCGCCTAACGCAACCGCGCGATCCAATTGTTGAAACGGATCCTTACCCGCAGGAGTCACACCCGGAATCGATAGCCAGATGATCGCTTCGAGCGCGATGGGAACCCCCCACCATTCTTCCGGATTCAAACATTTGGAAGCGTTGGAAACAATGGATGGAATGTCTGTCGGCACGTTTCCTACACCTTGAGCGGCGCGGTCGTGTAAAATCGCAAGCAAACTCGCGGAAAGCCCGATCAAATAGTAAAACTGGTCGTCCTTAGAAAGAGAAGGACAGTTTCCGTTCCATTCTCCAAAGTAAGAATTAAAACGTTGATACGCTTCTCCGTATCGTTTTGCAGCGAGACCGTGATTGCGGATTTCGATCGCCTGATAATCGGTCGCTTCATCCCCCTTGCCCTTTCGAATCGCGGCCAAATAATGAAGCTCTGCCTCTTGAGCATTTTTTTCCGCACACATTCCGGCACCTAACATCGCAACAAGGACCGGAAGATCCGGACGTTTACTTACGCGTTCAAAGGAAGCGATGAGAGGAACTAAGCTGACTCCGGCGCTGCAAATCGAATCCAAATCCTTGGACTCGAGCATATACGGAATCAAATGATCTTCAGCGTAAGAAGAAATGGTTCTTCCGGTAACGTTATAGACGAAAGAACAAGAGACGGAATTTATTGTAACAACCGTTACAAATAAAAATAAGACAATTTTCGAATTTTGATTTCTCATTTCGGGCACTGGATCGCTTGAGATTTTTATGAAATTGAATCATCGCGCTTCATCCGTCCATGATTTTTTTTTAGAATGGTCGTTTTATTTTATATCGAATGCCCAGAATGCAACCCGTAAGCAAGAACACTCTGCTGAACTTGTTTTGAAAACAGGGAAACTCAATCAGTCCCTTTTTTTATAAGATCGGAACTTAGGAACCATAAGCTGTAATCCTTTTAATTCAATACAACTGTCCCCAATGTGTTTTCTACCGATCATGAGGGATGTTGCAGAAATACAGAGAAAAGATTTTTCTTGAATAAAAACTCTCATTTTGAAAAGCAAATTTTTATACGCTCAGTGCTGCGAAAGATATCACAGTTTTTTAGATCTTACCGACCGATCCAGAACGAATTCGTTCGATCAGTGCGAGGGTCTCGGGTTCCGGATCCACTCCCAGTTCCTTTTTCAAAGATTTTCTAAATTCTTCATACTTTCTAAGAGCTTCATTTTTGCGATCCAAAGGAAGAAGTGCCTCAAAATGAAATCGCCAAGCACGCTCATCCAAATTATCCAGACGAATCCAACTCGCGGAATCTTCGAGAAGTCCCTCCATTTCCTTTCGTTGTTCATCCTGTTCGCAAAGAAAACGAAAGATCTCGATCAAACTATTTCGGATGTATTCTCTTCGGATCTCGGACTCCGGAAAGTAAAGATCGAATTCAAAAAAATCACCCCGATAAAACTCTCTTGCAGACCGAAATTCCTGAATTGCTTGTTCTGTATCCCCTCTTCGAAGAGCCGTTGTTCCACAATCGTAGTATTTTTCAAACATCTGAAAATCGGTCTGAACAAAATCTTGTCTAAAAAACAAACGATCTTCCGAAAATATGAGCGCTTCGGGATTTTCAAAGATTCGCCGCAAGCGAAAACAAAGAGCATATAAACCGTTCAAAGCGTTCTTATCCGTCATTCCAGGCCAGAGAAGCTCCAAAATTTCTTCTCGGTGAACTCCCGTTTCAAAACGGATGAGAAGAATTTTTATGAGTTTCAACATCTTCTTCTTACTTGAAATCTCGGTTCGGGGAATTCGAACCCCTCCTTTTTCAAACTCTAGATTTCCTAAGGCTCGAATAAAAATCGGATCCGGTTCTTTTTGGGAAGCCGTTATTCTCGAATATGTAAGATCCACATCCTTCTCAAACTCGATATCGGAAACGGTTGCATGTGAATTTAGAACAAACTCCTCGGGAAAAACGAGCGCGTGTTTTAATTCTTCTCTAAGCTCCCTTCCGGATTGATTCAATGTCAAAAAAGAGTCCACGGAAAACATCAGAATCAAAAAGCTAAAATGAGATGTGTATGGAAACGGGACCATGTCCATAGCCACGAGAATGTCTACAAAAATGTTTGTGCAGAAAAGAATCAAACCGAACAAAAAAAACAAATTCCGAAATAAATTTCTGACAAACTGAGTGATCACTTTAAACAATGTCCAGATGATCATCAAGATCCCGGATAAATAAAAATACTGAACCAAAAGAGGCTGATCGGTTTCGTAGATCACAATTCCCAACGTCGGGAATTTTTTTTCATGAGCCAATCCGATATGATAGGAATTCGGATCTATCAAAATCACCGCAGACAAAAGTATATTAAGAAGTGTATAAAGAGATACAAAATCCTTGCTAAAAATTCTACGATAGCTGTTTACAAAGAGAACCAAGGACATTCCAAAGATAGGAGTCAAAGAATTTTCCAATCTTTCCCAAATCAGAGCCTCTTGCGCGTTGTGAGCGTTGATCGTTTTTGTAAAAAACAGAAGATAAAAACCGTATGAAATCTGTAAAAAGGCAAAATGCAATCGATAGACTTGTTTTCTGTTTTTATAAAATAAGAATAAGTGATGCAGCGTTCTATAGGCTAAAACTGCTTCAACCAAATAACAAGAAGTCTGATAAGGCGTTATATTCATTGAAATCAAAATACCTATTTTATCTTGCAGGCGATCAGTTAAATTGTGAATCAATGCTCATAATTTTAAAATCAGTCAAAATTCTTTCGCCCGTATTAGAATACAGAGAATCATGAATTTGAAATTAGTTTTTTAGACAAGATTTCGTTTTTTTAAGACACAAAAAAACAAAATAAACTGTGTTCCTAAAAATACACAAGAAGCGATTTGTAATTTCTTATTTTTTTAATCCGAAGTGGATCGCTTGTATTTTTGATGTTCAGTGTAAAGAATCGGATCCCTTGCTTCCTTGCGCTGATCACGTAAGTGAGCTCTCGTTCTTCGGATGACGAAGTTTTAAAAACTTCCGATATTGAAATCCTTCGTCGTCGATGTGAGTGTCATAAAAGAAAAGTATGTCTTTTTTTTGTCTTTCGATTTACAAAAAAGAAATCTGTTTGGATCCGAAAGCAATCGTTCTCACAAGCTACACGCTTTTGTTTCCATTCTTCTTCTCAATTCACAAAGAAAAGAAACAGAGAGCAGCCTGAATGCAGAGTTTCCTGATTTCAGGTTTATATTCTCGTCGTTTTTGGAAAAAAAGTAGGAACTCCCTCAATTCTTTATAAATAACAAGCGATATTGAAAAATGAATTTTCGATTTTCCTAGAGACCGTTTTTTGGTGAAGAACAGATTTCTTATAAAAGCTGGTGTTGTGCGAACTCTTACAAATCGCAGAAATCAATATCAATTCCCCCCTCCCTCTCTTGCAATTTTCAAAACCCAAAATAAATCCATTGTTAAAAACCGAAAACGGTAGGAATTCACACAAAACACATCCTGTCTTTTTTTATAGACAGCCATTTTTAAAATTCAAGTCGCTCCCTGCTCACAAGACTTCCCGTGTTACATACAAAAGAAAAATTATAAAAGTCGAATTGGATTATAAAAAATCGATTTTTTCTTTGTACTCAAAAAACGGAATGTTTGTCCGTGAACGCTTGGGAAGATAAATGGAAAATCAGAAAATGCTTATGTTCCCAAAAACTTTCATTCTTCTTTTTTCAAAAACTCGCTTTTAAAAAAACAAATGGAGAAGTGAGCAAATACTCGTTTCTGAGAGACATAGGCGGGTTGATTTTAAAATTCGATCCCAAAATACACGGAACCCGCTTTGAATTTCAAAAGTTCAGCCAATAAAATGTGAGATTTTCTTGACATTTTTTTGACCATGATTACCGTAAGCGCGACTGGAATTTTTAGCTGCCTTTTCCCGGGTCAGTTGAGAACTTTTGAACTATGTAGCAACCAGGAAAGGTCATCTCTCCCGAACCAGCCGATGGATTGGTCTCACCTTGTTATCCTATTCAGATTGAAAGCCAGTAATTTTTTGTAAGGACCCTTTCTCATGAACATTTACATAGGCAACCTCGCCTATCAGGCAACCGAAGACGATCTCCGTAAAGCTTTTGAATCTTTTGGAGAAGTAACCTCTGTACGCATCATCACTGATAAACTTTCCGGCAAATCCCGGGGATTAGCATTTGTGGAAATGGCGAACAAAGACGAAGGAAATGCAGCGATTGATGGCTTAAACGGAACTCAAATCCGTGGAAGAGAAATCAAAGTCAACGAAGCGCTTCCTAAAAAACCGTTCCCAGAAAAATCAAGGTCTCGATACTGATCTTTCAACAAGGGGGAGAGGCATTTGCTTTTCTCCCTTGACAGCCCCTCCTTTTTAAGCCTTCGTGATTGTGTCTGAATTCGGCTTATTCTCCCGCATATCAGTAAATTTTCTCTCGGACGAGATTCTCCAAGTCTTTCATTGGATGGGAATTTTCGGCTCTTCCTTAGGATGTTTGATGTCCTTGGGACAGATCGTCCTTCTCCATAAAAACCAACTCAATTTTCTTTTAGGAATTCTCTTTTTAGGAATGTCTATCTTACAAGGAAGTTCGATCGCCATTCTAACGTCCGACAATTCGTCTCTGACCTGGTTGATTTTATTGCATATTCCTGCACTGTATTCTGTAGGACCCGTTTTGTATGGAATCTACAAGGTTAGCACGGGAGAACCGTTCCTTGATTCTCAAAAACGCGCTTTCATTCACTGCATTCTTCCTGCGAGCGGATGCATACTTTATCTCATCGTTTCTTTTTGGTTTGATGACGTGTCCTCTCTGATCCGAACTTCTTTTGTAGATAGAATTTTTCCCAGTCCACTCGACTGGATTTTGCTCCCTGCCATTTTTGGAATCGCGTTTTACATCTCTCTTGTTTTGAAAAGCTCTCGATACTTGTGGAGATGGGAGGTTTGGAAATCGGAACCGACCGCATGCATCCTCGGCTTCTTGATCGTGACTTCCCTCTTTCATCTGAGTTTAGGAGCCGTTTTTTTTATCACCAAAATTTCCGACTTTCTGATTCTCTCTTCGGGGGGAATGGGAATCACTCTCTGCTTCGCGTATTTGATAGGACATCGGTATCCCGGATTTTTTCAAAAATTGCAAGAAGTCACGCAAGCTACCCGTGAAAAATACGCTCGCTCTCTTTTGATCGGAGTCGATCGGAACATTCTTCGCGAGAACCTGATTCAACTCATGGAAAAGGATTTTTTGTATCGAGACGAAGAACTCGGACTGGGAGACTTAGCGGACGAATTAGCCCTTTCCACACATCAGGTTTCCGAATTCTTAAATCAAGAATTGGGTAAAAATTTCTCTGTCTTTGTAAACGATTATCGAGTTGCAGAAGCCTGCAGCCTCTTGACCCAAGAACCGGATAAAAGTATCTTGGATATCGCCTATTCCGTCGGTTTCAGAACGAAATCCTCTTTCAATCGCGCGTTTCAGAAACATACGGGTGCAACCCCGAGCGAATACCGGATAAAAGCCCCAAAGACAAACAAATTCCGCTGATTTTACTTTGGGACGGACTTTAAGTCCGGCAGCAAGCAAATTTTCACTGCAAATACTTTGTCGGGAAAAGAAAAAACGAGCATTTGCGTTCGAAAGAAAATCGTTTCATTGGACCCTTCGAAACAGTCTGTATTTGCTTCCCATGGGGTGTTCAGTCTCAGCTACGCTGAGAATCAATGCCCTTACTGCGTTTGATTGCGTCACTTCCTAGGGGCGTGACGCAAGGCGCAATTTATCGATTCGGTCAAAAGACAAAGACTGAATCGATAGAATGAGACGACGAATTTCGCAAACGGGTCTACAATCCCTCAACTTAAAATCGAAAGAGGAATCGCGATGAACACTCTGACAATGGCGAAAAACGAAATTTTTCCCATGAGAAAACCGAAGAAATGGCAAACTCTTTTAGTTCGGGAAAAAAATATAAAAATTATGCGCTGGATTCGATTTCGGGACCGAAATCTAAGAAAAAAATTTTCAATTCTAAATCACCAAAATCTTTTGGGCGCATCTATCACATTTGGATCGGCTACAATGATGATCATAGGTGCAGGACTTTATATTGAGGGTATGATTCCTGCGTGGCTTGCAATCGTGTCTAACGCGATCTTTGCCTCCTTGTTGCACGAAATCGAACACGATACGATTCATAACCTGTATTTTAAAGATAACGAGAAGATACAGGACATTCTTTTCTGGATCGTCTGGATTTTTCGCGGAAACACAGTCAGTCCCTGGTATCGGAGAATGATTCATACCTTACACCACAAGGTTTCAGGAAATAAAGAGGATATCGAAGAAAGACTGATCGGCAACGGAATGAAAATCGGAATCCTCCGTCTTTTTGCGATGATCGACGGAAATATTTCTGCCATTCTCAACTTTCGCAAACTCGCAAAAGAGGCTCCTAAATTTAAAAAAAAGGAAATCGTAAAAGAAAGCTGGCCCTGGCTCGTGGTATTTTACACTCTTTGGTATAACTTCTTAGGCCTAAATCTCATTCACTATGGAAATCTGATCTTGGGTTCTCCGATTTCCATTCCCTATCCGGCAATTTTAGAATCCGTGCGTACATTTCTAAACACGATCGCGGTAATTTATATGATTCCGAATTGGATCCGTCAATCCAGCATTCAGATCATTTCTTCCAATATGCATTATTATGGGGACGTGAAAAATATCAATCATCAGACTCAAGTTTTAAACGCCTGGTTCTTGGCCCCGCTTCATCTTTTCTGTTTTAACTTTGGAAGCACTCACACAATCCATCACTTCGTCGTAAATCAGCCCTTTTATCTAAGACAGATGGTGACTCCATATGTTCATCCTGCGATGAAACGATACGGCATCCGGTTTAACGATTTCGAAAGTATGTTTCGGGCAAACAGATACTACGCTGCGAAATCTCAAGCGGGTTAGTCGATTTCCAATCTCTTCCTTGCTTTGTTTGGCAGGGAAGAGATTCTTGTGTTACATTCCCAAAACAGTTTTTCTTCTTTTTCACTTTCTTTCACGCTAAAAAATCAAATTTGTTTTCCAATCGCGGGTTTTCTCGTCCTTTGGTTAAAGAGAAAGAAATATGTCTTCCGAATCCAAAACAAAAATCTTTTTAGAATTTCAATTTGCTATGATCCTCATCAGCGGGAACGTCCTTTTTGCCAAATTGATCGACGAAAGCGTCTGGATGATCACGTTTGGAAGAACCTTTTTTGCAAGCGCAGGATTGTACCTTTTTTTAAAGTGGAGAGACAAACCTATTTTCTTTCCAACCAAGACGGAAAATTTCGCGGGTCTCGGAAGCGGGATTCTTTTAGCGGTTCACTGGATTTTCTTTTTTACTTCCGCAAGACTCGCCTCTCCCGCAATCGCAGTCCTAACCCTTTTTACACATCCGATGGTAACTGTTTTTATAGAACCGATTTATTTCTCCAGTCGTCCCCGATGGAAGGATATTTTACTCGCACTTTTGATATTACTGGGAGTCGGAATTCTAATTCCGGAATTCAAACCTGGAAACGATTTATTTTTAGGGATCATCGCAGGGCTTCTTTCTTCTTTGACCTTCGCATTCCGAAATTTATTAAGCAAAAAATATCTTTCTCATCATAGCAGTCCTCAAGTGATGTTCGTTCAATCCTTGGCATCCGCGTTTATACTGGCGCCGGTTTGTTATTCGGAAACGATTCCGATCGAAATCAAATCTTTAGGACCGATCTTTTTGCTTGGAATCTTTTTTACTGCCTTCGCCCATACTCTGTATGTAAAATCGATGTTTCAGTTGAAACTCAAAACCGCGGGAATTCTGTCAGGTATTCAACCAGTATATTCCATTCTTCTTGCATGGTTGGTCTTGGGAGATATTCCGAGTTATCGGGAACTCATCGGAGGAACTTTGATTTTGATAGCCGGAACTTTAGAAACGATTCAGTTCAAAAAGGAAACATAGATAATAAAGCTCCACACTCAAAAGAGACGATCTATCTTTGAAATTTACAGCGTGTTCATCCCTGTATTTACTTTGCCAAAAAGATCAAGCTACAGAACTCGACAGAACGCTTCTCTATGCATCAGCGTCCAAGAGTGAGATGCTGAGTTGCCTTGGGACAGATTCTTATACTCAGAAAACGATTCGGATACGCATAAATTACGGATACTTTTTATAATAAAAATTTAGGACTTATGTCTAAGGTTGGTTACGTTTATAATTCGCAGAAAAAACACGCAGATTAGGGTCGGATTTTATTATATGGATCTTAAGTAATTTTTTGCTTATTTTTATATCATAAAATCCGTTTTAAATTCCTTTCGTTTATCAATCGATTGTGAATATGAGCCTCGGGGCCTCTAAAATGAAATTCGATTTGACAGGTCGAGATTTACTAGATAATATTTTGGCTATGAATGTTGGCAGAAGCGATTTTATTTCGTATTCAAAAATTATGATACTCTTGCAAACATATATCAAAACGAAATCAAATCCATCCGTTCGAACATTGAAACAAAACCCAAGTATCGGGCTTCCGAGTTTTCTTGTTATGTTCCTTTTTTTATTGAGCAATTGCTCCGGGGGAAATCTCAAAACGGAACCCAACGAATCCGCAAACAGGGTCGAAAGTTCGACCTACATTGAAGACAAAAAAACGGAAAGAGAGGCGGAAACGACAGACGTTTCCGATCGTTCGGAAACCCCCGATTCAAAAGACGGAAAGGGTTGTATCGAAGGAAATTGTACGACTGGAAACGGAACCTTTGTCTATGACAACGGCGACGAATACAAGGGCGGATTTTTGGACGATATGAGAAACGGTTCCGGAAAAATCCGATATACAAACGGAGACAAATTTGACGGTATCTTTAAGGATGACCTCAAAGACGGCAAAGGCACTTATGTTTTTAAAAACGGGGCCATATTAGAAGGGACCTTCCAAGCAGGATCTTTGATCGGCCCTGGTAAGGTTCGTTTTCCGGATACAAGTATTTATGAAGGGGAATTCCAAGACGAAAAAAATTCGTCCGAAGGAACCTTGAGTTCAACACGTGACGGATCCAAAAGAAACTGTAAAATCGAAAACAAAATCGTCCTCTGCGGCGGTCCAAGCGGCAACACGGGAAACATCAAACCGCTTCACTGAGAAAAAAGATCGATCGGTTCGAACATCCGTTTGCCGATTTTTTCGCATTCAGAACTCAAATCCACCGCAAAGATCTGTTTTTATCAATCATCTCCGGAGGAATTCCCTGCTCCGATTCTCTTTTGATAGATTTGAATTCGCTCCTCGTCCATTCCCACCAAAGTATGGGCGATTTTGAGTTCCTTAACCATCGCCTCCGCACCGGTTCTCAGCTCCACAACCCGATACCAAATTTCCCCCGGAGGAATATAAAACGCGTGGTTGATACAAAGACACTTGAACTTAAATCCTAAAGAACCTTCCGCGGGTTCCATCGAATGTGGGGCAGCAAAAAAATAAAAATCCTGATCGGTCGTATTCTTTACGACCAGCACGAATTTTTTTTTGGAACCGGGTTTGAGATAGAGATCGTTTCCCACAATCCGTGAGGAAACCGGAGCTTCGGCTAAACTCTTCACACTTCCGGTAGCCCAGAGATCGACCGGTCTTTGGGATGCACCTTCATAAAGTTCCATCTCAAACGGAAAGCCTTTTTTCTCCCAAAGGATACTGACTCGAATCTGACGGTTAAGATCGGAAAAAATCCGTTCCCAACTTACCGTTTGAGAATTTGAAGTTTCCTTTTTACATCCGAAAAGCCAAAGCAGTAAAAACAAAATCCGAATTCGACTTTTTATCGGTTTCACTCCAGGGTCATCTCCAGGATTTGAAAATCCAACTTCCGGTTCGGACTTGTATTCTGAACATATACGTTACCGTTTAACTTCTTGATGGTGATAAAATCCTGAAATATGATTTCCTTTTTATCCGGATCCGTTGTCCCCATATTGCAATCCCTTCCGCATCCGTTGCAATCCATGTCTCCTTCTCCGTATTTTTCCTCGAAAGAAGATGAGTATTTTCTCATATATCCGAAAACTCTCAGTTTGAGCGCGTCCGCCGAAGATTCCTTGACTTCGTAATTTCCAATCGCATAAAACTTGCTCGTGCGACTCAACGTTCCGTCGTCAGTATTACTTTGATCATGAGTGTTTCCTTCCATAAAAAAAGAACCGTCCGATCTCATACGAAGGGACCAATTCGATTCCACCCGATTTTGATTTGAATCCTCCATAGTCGTGGAAGCGGTGTCCGAATTAGAAATTGTTTCCGTACTTTGTATTTCCGCCGGGATCGAAGAAACCTCCAAACCTCTGAGTCCGTGATTTAAAATTAAATCCAGATTCGGAGGAGTAAACTGAAGATGATTGGCCCGCGCGATACTTTGAGAACGACTGATCGGATTAATGAGCAACCAATCATTATCCTTACCAAAACGAATTTCGCTTAACACAAGTCCCTTATACAATTTTCCCGCAAAAATATCGGTTACGGTCAGACGAAGACTTGTTCCTTCGAATGTTTTTTCCAACTGAATCACCTGAGGTCCGAGTATGTCCTGAACTTGAATCTTTTGAACATAACCGTTATCTCCGGTAAGAGTGGCTTCTTTCAATCTTCCGTTGGAATAACAATGCTGATCCGATCGTTGATATCCGTTCCAGATCTTGATTTGATTGATCCTTTGCGATTCCTTAAATCGAAAATCCAGAGTGAGTCCCTTTCCTTTGTTATCGGACGCCCACGCATATTCGTATCTGGAATCAAAAAGATTCATCACGTCATAAGACAACACGGGGCTTAGAGTTTCGGAGGCCTTTGCCGATCCTTCCACAATCTTGGGAAGTTTAAGAGAGAATTGTTTGTCTTTTTCATCATAAAACCGAACCTCTCCGATACAAAGGTCCTTGTTCTTTCGAAAATTGATCGTCACAGATCTTGCAAACACCGCGTTTTCAAATTTTACGGACGCTTTTTTTCCGGCTAAATCGGCGGAGGCGCTGATCTCGTCAAAGTTGATGTATGCGGTCACTGCATCGTTAAATTCTCCTTTACACGAATCCACTTCCACTCGTTTTAATTGGAACCCTTCATCCGGATAAAAATGCATCTTTACAAATTCGGCCCCACTTTCCGGTTTCCAACTTCCTCCGCCTAAGGCCGCAAACGCAAGTTGATCGCTTAAGGAAGTGGACGTTGCCATGGAAACGCTCAATTCTTTTTTACAATTGGAAACACAAAACATTAAGAACGAAATCGTTAGGATCCAACGGAGTTTATGAGTCATGATTGGATTCTCCTGGGAAAGAATTTTGATGATTATCGAGATCATCTCATCGCTGTCAAATGTAAAGAATCCAATCTGAAAACCCGCGACTACACCACCCTTTACACGACCTCCTTCGGATTCTGGCTGTTTCAAAAAGGTTGACGCGACCCTTGCTCTCTTTTGTATGACTAAATTAATACTGAGAGTCAAACTCATCATCATATAAAGAGAAAATGAAACAATATAAAATTCTGCTCATTCGCAGTCTTTCTTGGTTCCTTGCCATGCAGATTTCTTTTTAAATTCAAGGGGTCGCATATTGAATCAACGTTTCAAATAGAATCACCGATCCCAATTTTAAATTTTCGATACTGATATTCTCATCCTTTCCGTGCAGAGTTTCCGTATCCGTCGCGGTAAGGACGGCCGGATTCAATCCGTAACATTGGATTCCGATCCTCCGAAATCGTGCGTTATCCGTCTTTCCCGCTGACATAAAAGGAGCGGCGACACTTCCGGAAATTTTGGACTTGGAAACATTCGCCAAAATTTGAAACAAATCGGATGTAACCGAAGAAAAATCGGGTACGATCTCGTCGAAAACTTCCACTTCGATTCCATATGGTTTTGCGATCTCTCGGACTTTTTCAACGTATTCCTTTGTATCATAACCGGGCACAATTCTTATATCAAGCTTTCCGAATGTTTCATTTGCAAGAACATTGGATCGTTCGGAACGAATCCGAATCAGGTCTTGCAGGATTTTCGTCGCTTCCTAGGTTCTTTCTTCCCAATTTACGGAAACCGGAATTTGTTTGAGAGGAATGGTCCGGATCGGCGAAAAATAAAAACAACCGATTGGTCCCAAACAAAGAAATACCCATATCCAGAAAGTTCGAATCATAAGATACCTACTCAAAATTCTTACGGAGAAGAATGGTGCCTAACGCAGCCAACGGAACGATTGCAAAAAACATAGGAATGGCGGCTAACGCGTAGAGCAACGGCAGATAACGTCTCACGGATGCGCCTACGATTCCCGATAGACAAACACCCCGCCTCCGATCGTAAGACCGATCGCCATACTCGTTAGGCTAAACAAGAGATTCTTTCGGAACGAGGATCAATCGTATCTTTCTGAGAATTCAGACTCATTTTTCTGTCAAAGTAAAGAATTTTATCTCATATAAAGGAATTTTGTCCAATATATAAAATCTATTTTTTCGCTTTCAAGTTCTGCAAAGACCGGGACTCGGGCCTGCATCAGATTCCCATTGACAGACAGAAATTCTTTGGGGAACATTCTGATTCTAATTGAAAGAGAATTGAGATTCTCAATTTTTTAAAGAGGGATTATGGCATTTCGCAGAACAATCGGAGCCAGCGCGTCCGAAGACAGATTGGAAAAATTGGTCCAAGACAGACTGCAACCTGGCGCAGACAAGGAAATGATCGATCAACGAATCTGGGATTTATTCGGCGAAGAATGGTGCGTGATGTTCACGGATCTTTCCGGCTTTTCCAGGGGGGTGGAAAAATTCGGAATCATTCACTTCTTGCAGACGATCCACGAATCCGAACGGATCCTCATCCCGATCATCGAAGATCACGACGGAATTCTTCTAAAATCGGAAGGAGACAGTTTTTTAGTCATCTTTCGAAACGTAGGAAAGGGAATCACCTCCGCAATCAAGATGCAACAGGAACTTGTAATATACAACAAGGACAAAATTCCGGAAGAAAAAATCCTGCTCTGTGTTGGACTCGGATTCGGTAAGGTTTTGAAGATCGGAGATACGGATGTATTCGGCTCCGAAGTCAATATCGCAAGTAAACTCGGAGAGGATACTGCTGAAGCCGGAGAGATCTTAGTCACTCAATCCGTATTCGAGCGAGCCGCGGACAAACACCTGAAATTCGAGGAATTAGCGGAAGGACCAGCCGGGACTTCGAAGGCCTACAAACTCGTTTACTAATGCTAAATTTTATTTTTCTAATATTGATTTTAATCCGAAAATTTTATAGGTCAAATCGTCGTATGGTTTTGTGATTCTAAAATCGAATTCAACATTGACATTGGCGATAATTTTTTTCCAAAATTCGAAAACGGAAACCCACCTTGGATAAAAGTTTTCCGCTTCCGGATTTCTCCTGTTCCTATCGGGATTCGATTCTCATTGATTCCATATCGGATCTTCCGATCGATATCCAAAGACAGATCGAACAAGACTAAAAAATAATTTTGTAACGATTTCTATCGAGAAAAATTCGAATTCCATTCTTACTTCCAAAAAAATCTCCGGAAGAATGATCGAAAGAAACCGACGTCACGTGATCGTCGAATTTGAAAACGGAAAATGGAACGTTATGTGTTCTTTGAAGGCAAATTTTCAAGACATGAATTTCTGTTTTAAGAAAGATTTCCGCTTTTAAAAAATCCAGTTCATTGTTTTACCAACCATTCCAATAGGACTTTCACGCTGCAGGTGGCAAGGGCAATACTCGTATCTGCGGCTCCGTAGTAGATATTGAGAGTATCCCCATCTGCGTCTAACGTATATCCGCAAGGAAAAATCACGTTATCCACATCACCTCTTTGTTCATAGGGCTCCTCTGCTCCAAATATCCATTCCTGCCCCCGTTTTAAACATAGTTCGGGTGTATTCAAATCAAACAATGCTAGTCCGAGTCGATACAAAGCACCAGAAGCGTTGTGACGTACTCCATGATAGATGACCAGCCATCCTTGCGGCGTTTCTATCGGAGGCGGAGAAAGTCCGATTTTATTCGCGTCCCACCATCCGCCCAACCTCGCTTCCAACATCATCTTATGATCACCCCATTGTTTTAGATCGGAAGAATAGGAAATCCACATATGGGCTCCGTGTGCTCCGATCGGTCGATGGATCATAACCCAACGTCCCTCGATCTTACGAGGCAACAAGGCTGCGTCCTTGTCTTCCGGCTGAAGAATCATCCCATAACGTTCAAAAACCTGAAAATCTTTTGTAAAAGCTAAAGCGACACCGGGACCTTCTTTGGAATACGCGGTATAAACTACCGCATATTGATTCAATTCCGGAATGAAAGTGATCCGCGGGTCTTCGATCCCCCACAATTCCTCCGGAAATTTTTCGGGATCCGCCATGAATGTAGGTTCGGCGTCGATCTTCCAGTCGTCGATACCGTTGATGGAACGGGCGGCGCAGAGATGCGATTTTCCGGTTCGATCTTCCACTCTGCATAATAAAAGTGTGGTGCCGTCCTTTAGCTTAGTCGCACCGGGATTGAATACGCTGTGAATGGGATAAGGCCAATCCTTTGCGGTCAAGATGGGGTTTTCTTTGTAGCGATGTAAAAGTCCCGGATTTTTTTTCTGTTTCATTGTGTTTTTACTTCTTCTTGATCCAGTGCATTGTTCTCGGCTAAACGCAGCTCCAGTAAACTCTGAAGAAACGCTAACGTGGATTCCGCACCTTGATTTTCATTGACTCGATCCGGGTGTAAGCCGTCTCTACATCCGCCCGTGGTTGGATCATACACAGGGGAATTCAGATCGTTGCGTCCGAGAAACCATTCAAAAGCGCGTCTTGCTTCCTTGCGCCATCGTATTTCTCGTGTTAGACGATATGCTTCGAGACACGCGGATACTGTCGCTTGCGCTTCTACCGGTTGTTGATCAAAACGAGCGTGTTCCCCTCCTCTAGGATAAAAACCGTTGGAACCGATCGGTACGAAATGGTCTCCATCTGCATCCCCGCGTTGTAAATCAGATAACCATTCCAAGGATTCGAGTCCGATCTGGGTCATCGTTGGATTCGGAATCGACTGACCCGATAACAACATCGCATGCGATAGGGCTGCGTTGCAATAGCTAAGTCCTTCTTCGAACCAATGCCATTCTTCTGTATTATTTCTTTGATAGAGACCTAACAATCTTTCGGACAATTCTTCCCGGACCTGACTGGCCATACGATCCCCGTCAAATCTCTGGAGATACTCGTGAATTCCGATCAGTGCAAACGCCCAAGCTCTAGGACTGGAAGTTCCCAGTATCGCCGGAAGCGCTTGTTCGAACAATCTTCCCGCAATGCTGGGTAACGTGGGTGCGCTTGCTCTTCCGAGAACGGTTCCCAACGCCCAAAGAGCGCGGCCGTGACTGTCATCGGATCCGCTATCTTCCAACCAGTGACGTTGGTAATCCATGAAGTTTCGGAAACGTCCCGTTTTCGGATTGTATGCATACCAGACAAAGGCGAGATAACGGAAGGTCAGTTCAAAGACTTCTCCATTGCCCAGGTCCTGCATCAGAGTGCTTACCATCAGCGCGCGAGCGTTATCGTCTATCGTATATCCTTCGTTATAGTTCGGAATCGTAAAGTATGCGTGTTGTAAGATGCCGGTGCTATCAGTCATGTGACGCAAATGATCCAGTTTGAGTGGGGGCATTTCACTCGGACGTTTGTCCAGAGGTTGGATCGCAAAACCGGGCGGAGAAAAATGACGACGTTCTACTCGAGCCTTTTCAAAACTCAGCATATATTCTTTAGCAACCTTCGGCCAAATCATCGATCGCCCGTAGAGATAAGCGCGCTTCCGCATCGCATGACGTTTGGATTCGTTGTCTAAAAGATCGATCACTTGTTCCGCTAAGGCTTTCGGATCTCGAAACGGCACGAGTACGCCGCGTTCCTCAGCCAACATCTCTTGAGCATACCAGTAAGGTGTGGAAATCACCGCTTTTCCAGCTCCCAACGTGTATGCAAGAGTTCCCGAAGTAATCTGGGCCGGATCGAGATAAGGAGTAACGTAGATATCGGTCGCTCCGATAAACTCGATAAGTTCCTCCAGGCTTACAAACCGATTGTAAAAAATCAGATGACTTTCCACATTCTTTTCGTGCGCCAATCTCTGAAGAAAGAGTCTATATGTTTCGCCTTCGTTTCGCACAACGTTCGGGTGTGTCGCTCCAAGGATGATATAAACTACATTCGGATGTTTTTTCAAGATCGCGGGCAGAGATGAGATCACGGTTTCGATTCCTTTGTTCGGAGATAACAATCCGAAACTGAGAAGAACGACCTTCCCTTCTACACCGAACTTGTCCTTATGATAGCTCGGATCCACAAAAGGTACGTCGGGAATTCCGTGCGGAATGAAATCGATTTTATCCTCTTGGATCTCGTAAACCGTCTGTAGAAACTCCGCACCACGCTCGCTCATGACCACTAAACGATCCGAAAGAGCCGCAACCTGTTTCAATACCTTCAGCTGATCCGGATCCGGGTCATGAAGAATGGTGTGCAGAGTTGTAACGATGGGCATTCGCAAATTGCGCAGAAGTGCG
The DNA here is from genome assembly GCF_040833975.1 of Leptospira sp. WS92.C1. Lineage (NCBI taxonomy): Bacteria > Pseudomonadati > Spirochaetota > Leptospiria > Leptospirales > Leptospiraceae > Leptospira > Leptospira gorisiae. The sequence goes on along the minus strand of NZ_CP162130.1, from coordinate 1,773,515 downwards.
AGAATATGACCTCCTGCTCTTCCTCCGAAAATTCCGTATTCGAATTGAAGACATACAAGATCAACGTTATTAACGTTCAGAAAATCGGCTGCCCGGTGATACGATTCGATATCTTTTTCCGTGATTTCAAAACGCACTCGCGAAGAATACGCATAACCCACTTCTATATCGTTGACGGGTATTGCGATACAGGTCGTTTTAATATGTTCCTTTGCAATGGCTTCACAAAGATCGGTGGTAAATGTAGCGATACCGCATTGACGGGGCAGATAGTTTCCGATAAATGCAATTCGGTTTAGAGTGGAAAGAGTGACATTGTGTTCCATAAAAATTTTTCCTTCCGTGATGGAACAATTGAAACAAACAAGAGCAGACACCGTCTGCTTTCGGCTGGAAATACATAGAGATTACGGAGCGTGTGAATACGCAATATTCGTATTTAATGTAATTTTAATTCTTGAGAATTCTTCCCGGTTATCCTGAAGCACAATCGCACTTCACGGACATTCGAAATTAAGACATCCTTTCAGAAGTATCAAAGACAACCAAGCGGTGTGTTTAAAAAAGTTCCGCCTATATCTTCTCGATAAAATAAGGACTTGTCGATCACTAAACGGATTTAAGGATTTTATTTCACCGTAATTCGATCTGATTCCATTTTTAAACAAAAAATCGGATCAATATCTTATTATTTTCAATCGAATACGAATCGGACTTGAAAAGAAGTGATTGTTTATGCTTTCATGACCTTAAGAAGAAAAGGACATGAAGTCTTTCTAATTGTCTCGATCTGAAAAGGAGTAAGCAATGTTACATTGTATTCTATGGATCGATCAATCTCAGGCAAAAGAATTTGTTTTTTCAAAGAATTCTATCGTCTCTGAACAAATTATCCATAAACAAAAACCTGAACGTCACGATCAGCATTTGGATCGAATCGATACGATCAAGAAAGAAGCCTTAAAACATTTTTTCGGGGAAGTCGCCGAAAAACTGACTCCGTTGGATGATCTTTTGATAGCAGGGCCCGGATTGACCAAAACCCACTTTCACAGTCATCTGGAAACGCACTATCCTTCCATAGCCAAAAAGGTCCTGGCAGAAATCATTATGGATCAATCCACTGATTCGGAAATCATAGCCGCGGCTAAGAATTATTTTCACGAACACGGCCTGGACAAAAAACCTCAGGTTAAGATCAAAAGAATTTTAGGAAAAAGTAATAAATCATAAAATTATTAAATAATGAAAATATAACATTATGCGTCATCCCGCGGCGTTCCCACAACGAGATAGGATTTATGAGACTTCCACTCGAAAGGAATCGTGAAAACTGGCATATTCAAGGGCAGATGTATATTATGACCTTGTCCTGTGATCACCATAGGAACCGATATCCTAAAATTCTGACCGAAAAACTGTTCCGCGTTTCCCGAAATATTATTCGCAAGTTCGCCGATCGCATCCAGACGCAAGGACTCATCTGCTTCTCCCAATCCCATGGCTATAATTAAATCGTTGAGCATCGCCAAAGTGGCGGTAACATAAATACATCCCTTTCTCGCTCCGGATATACCGATCACTCCTGAATAATCCAAAAATACGAAATGATCATTCTGAGGATACGGCACACCCACAACGGGTTCGTCGCCGTTAAACTGGCTGAAATAATTCATCATCCCTTTTATAAATATTTTCAATTCTTCTTGTTTCATATCATTCCCCCAATATTTTTTTGAGAGTATCGGTTAACTTGTGAGCCAGCAACGGTTTAATCAAATACGAAACCGCACCTGCGTTAACAGCCTTTACGACCGTGGTTTTACTGGTCAAAGCGGAGATCATAATGATTTTCGCATCCGATTTTATTTTTAACATTTCCCCGAGCGCCGCGAGACCGTCCATTTCCGGCATAGTGATATCAAGGGTTACGATGTCCGGTTTATGCACTTTAAACAACTCGATTGCCTGAACGCCGTTCGAGGCTTGCGCTACTATTTCAAGCTGAGTAAGTTTCAAATAACGTTCGATTACCATTCTTACTATAGTCGAATCGTCAACGATCATAATCTTCATAATTCCTCCTTTCATAGTTGAAACTTTCAAATCGGAAATATAAACTTAAATTCAGTGAACTGTCCTGGACTGTAATTTATCTTCAACCGCCCTCCGATCTTTTTTACTCTTTGTTTGATGATATCCATCCCCATTCCCCGTCCGGCGTGCAGAGTCGACTCGCCCGCAGTGGAAAAGACCGGTTCAAAGGTTAGTTTTATCAATTTTTCAGCCGCCCAGCTTTTGATCTCGGATTCCAAACCCTTGTTCATCTGAAACGCTTTCTTACGTATGGCGGCGAAATCGAAAGAACTTCCGTCGTCTCTGAAGTTCACACACAAGGTATCGCCCACGGGTTTCAAACTTAGAATCAAAGTGCCACATTCTTCCTTACCTGACCGCAGCCTGATTTCAGGGCTTTCGATTCCGTGAGTGATCGCGTTACGCGTCAATTGAACCAATATATCACGCAGCGCGTACGCGTATTTACCCGAAACTCCCGTGAAATCGATATCCGTTGCGATCAGTCTGACTTTTTTACCGAGTTCGGAAGCAATTCTCAAAGAGAGTTCGTTAATCGCTTCGGGCAATGCGGACAAAGCCGACTTTGTATCGCCTCCTTTGTTTTGGAATGAACGAATACGCTGAATCAATCCGTGCATTTCTCCGTACACCTCTTGAAGTTTTGCAAGATCATACGCTATGGGTAAAAAATCCTCCCAGGTCGGGATTTTATTTTCTTTGAGCATAATCATTTTTTTTTCGAACTCGTTCGATTTCTCTGTAAGAAATTTTAAATCGAGCAGAGAGGCATTGCCTTTGATGGAATGTACCGATCTAAATATCGTTTCGATTGCATTCGGAAAATTCTTATGATTCTCCTCGTCTCTCAAAACACCGTCGATAACGGAAAGTTCGGTTTCAATTCCTTCCATAAAATCCTGCAATAGAGCGGGACCGATATGAAGTATGGAAAGCATCATCTGAGTTTCTTGTTCGGCTTTAAATTCATTGTCTCGAAGCTGATGTTCCATCTCGACTTCTTTTGTAACGTCTTTGATACTGATTAAAAAATCAGTGTTTTGATAATCCTGCGTTATACGCTTAAATCCGAATTCCAGAAATTTAATGACGCTGTTGATTCCGAATTGAACCGTAGCGCCTTCCCTCTCAAGAGGATTCAGATCCCGAATCATATCCTCATCTATGTCCCTAGATGAAATCATGATCAAATATTCGATCAGTTCGTCGATTTTTCTCAACGAAAAATATTCCGATAATGCTTCCGTAAATTTGCGTCCCGATAATACGGCGTTTCCGAGAATTTTTTTTACCGACTCGGACTGATGCTCTCCGATAAAATATTGACCGTCCACCTTGTGAATGATAAATAAACCCTCGTCCACCGAGTTCATGATCGTATCCTGTTCTTTTTTAGCGGTTTTTAACTGACTATTGGCGTAAAATTCCTTACGGATCAATTGAAAATGGACCCGATTGATGGATATAGCAATGACCGCGCTCGAGGATAAGAAGTAAAGATTATTGACGAGTATGTTATTATGAAAGGAATTCGGAAAAATAAAGTTCAAAGACAAATAACTTCCGATGATCAACAGGGAGTTTATGACAGCATGATCAAATCCCCACGGAATCAAAACGATGACCGCGATCATCGCAAGATTCAAACCAGCGTAATAACTGGAATCAAATCCTCCCAATTCCAAAGTCATCAGAGATATCATCAAACCGACGATCAGAGAAAAAAAATATCCGTGAAGCTGCGCATACCGCGAAGATTTGGTTAAACAAAGAATCGAATACTGAATCAATATTAAAATTGTCGCAATCGTTCGATAGAACACAAAATTCTTAAACCGCTCTTCCGGAATCATAAAATAATCGAGAGCGATAAACAACGGTATCAGGGTAAAACCGAGAATACAAAGAGTCTTCAGCCAACTGTGCCGTATATCGTCCAGGTATGTTTTAAAATTATCCAAATCGGCATCGGTGCTAAAATTAAGCCGCATCCCCTTTACTCCGTTCGTTTCAGAAATTGTCTCCTTCGATTTGCCGGATTGATTTTTCATAAACGTTACGCGCTTTTCAGATTTTGCGTTAAGTTCAATGCAGATTTTTTTCCGGTCTCTGCTGCAATAATTTCCCGCAGAAGAAGTTCAGCCCTTTCAATGTTTCCGATACGTCTGTATGAATCAGAAAGCATAAGAAGGTTATTTTTATATCCCGGTTTTCTAAGGCGAAATCGTTCTCCGAATTCTATGGAATCGGAAAAATTCTTTTGTCGGAACAGCTCTCTCGATAAAAAGTAAAGATACTTTGTTTCTCCGGGATATCGATGCACGATCTCTTTCGCGTGCCCCAACGCTTCTTCGATTGCTCCGAACCTAAAACTCAGAGAAACAGCCTCTTTTAAAATGTCGGCGTTTCTGATTCCCTCATCCAATTTCCGACGAATCGCAGTCAGTCTTTCTTTGGCCGAAAGTCCTTGAATATTTCCTTCCCAATCTTCGACTTCTAAGCCGAAGTCGACTGGCTGAAATCTTATTTTTAACAGAGAAAGATCGTCTATGATTTCACCGGATTGATACAGCTCTTTTACGATCCTGTCCAGATCTCCTTGTCCTCTGACGACAACGTTCAAAAAGAAATTTTCGTCATCAATGACCAATCGACTGTTTGTTTCTCGATCGAAAACCATTACGTCGTCTCTTCCGTCGGAACCGAAAATGAGAACGTCGTTGGGCTCCAATTGAAAGATACTCACGAAAAGTTTGGATGTGATCCCGATCATACCAATCTTTCGAAAATAAATTTCCGAATCGATATAGGAAGCCTTTCCATTCCGAAATAAAACCGGAAACGGGTGTTCGGCATTGATATAATACAACAATCCTCTTTTTTCATCGATCAAACCGATGATCATCGATATCATCATCGTTCCGTCAAAACTCTCGAACGTTTTCTGCATTTCTCTGACTGCATTCTTCAACCATCGTTCAGGATATTGATCTTGATCGTTTTCCGATAGTTTAGTTCTTTGTACGAGTGCGTGAAACACAGCTCCGAATACGAGAGCGCCTCCCGCTCCCTGCATCGATTTTCCCATAGCATCTGCGTTTACGAACACGATATATTCTTTTCCCTTTAATCGAATGTTATGCGAAACGCAGATATCCCCTCCGATTTCCTCATTCCAGATCTTAAATGTGAATTTCTTTTTTTGACTCATATAAAATTCCACAAAAACGGATTCGCTTTGGGAAAGATTCTGACTGAGAGGTCTCAAGATAAGGGAAGTCAAAAAATAGTCCCCGTCCTGCTGCGATTTTAAGTTGCTGATTAAATTCATCTTTTCGAATTCGGATTTCGTAAGATTGAATTTAAAATGTGCGATTGTAATCGAAATGATCGCGGTGCCAAACATAAAATAAAGATTATTAACTACCGATATGATCTCATAGTCGTGATCGAAAATAAAATTCACGATCAGATACTGAGCTACGACCGTGACGCTGTTCAAGGCTCCTTTGAGCGCATTCCATGGAAGAAAAAGATTGATCGCGATCAAAACGAGATTGAGTCCCGCATAATAAGAGGATTCAAATCCCCCGAGCCTGACGGTCATGAGTGAAATGATTCCTCCCACCACGAACGTAAAAACATACGCGTGAATCGCATTCCATCTTCCGGGTTTGCAATTTTTTAAAATTAAAAATTGAGTGAGTATGATCAGACTGGCCGCACCGCGAAGTATAAAAAAGAATTCAAGATTCTCGTTTAAATATTGAGGTGGAATGATAAAGTAGTCCAAACCACCGAAAGCTGGGACCAGAACACATCCGAGAATACAAACGATCTCGATCCATTTTTTTTCAAGAATCCATACGAATTGATTGAAATCGAGAACAGTAGTTTTTACGGGATTTTTTTTATACGCTCCTCCGTTCTGATGTAAATTCATAAACCTATCCTCCGTTTTTTAACAGCAATAAGGTCATGTCATCGCTCTGGATTTCTTCGAAATTTGTAATCGTCGAAAAAATAACTTCGCTTAATTTTTGAAGCGGCAAATTTGAATTCGATTCCAGCAACTGGATCAGCCTTTCCTCGCCAAACAATTCCTCTTCTTGATTCCGAGCCTCAGTGATCCCGTCCGTATACAACAAAACGATATCTCCGATAAAGATGGGAATACGATGATCTTCCAGTACGGAACCCAGATCGTCTATGATACCCAACCAGGATCCGTTAGTCGAAATTACTTCTACAAATTTCTGTTTTGCTCGATAGACCATGATGTCTGTGTGTTTTCCGGAAACCAACAGATGATCGTCTTCCAATTTAAAGAGAATCATAGTCATATAACGGTCCGTCTCGAGACGCGCTATGTTTTCCTTGATCACACGGTTGGCTTGATCCAATACTGCGGATGGAGGAAGTATTGCGTCCTGTTGCAGGATCGCCTGAATCGCGGTCTGTGCCATCATCATGACAAGTCCGGATTCTACTCCGTGGCCGGAAACATCTCCGATCCCCACCCACTTTTCTCCGTTCGGAGAATCTATGATGTCGTAATAATCACCACCGACGGAATCGGCAGGGACCATAAGAGCTGCAACTTCGTATTTTCCAATCTGTGTCCTCTGCGGCAGAAGAGCCGTTTGAATCATTTTAGCAAGTTGCATCTCTCCCCAGAGCGCGTCTCTGGCTCTCAAAACTTCGGCTCTCGACTTATCCAGACTTTGATTTGCACCGAGCAACTGAGCGCGTAAAAGATATTCCGAACTTACCAATCTGAATCTCACCCAGGAAATCGCAGTAGTGATGATGATCGTGGATCCGAGAAAAAATAGATTGTTTACTATGATTCGAGAATCGAATAGTTGATTTTCGTATGCATTGAATCCAAGATAGAGAATCAAAACCAGAATGCCGTTGACCGCGGAATGAATCGGACGCCAAGAGAGAAGCATATTCACCGCCATGATGATCAGCATCATACCCGCGTAATAACTGGAATTGAATCCGCCGAGATCCACAGTCATCAGGACGATCATCAGACTCGTCATCGCGGAGATCGCATAACCATGAAAAGGATAGTAACGGTTCGGTTTTGTAAAACGGATCAGCAAATATTCTATGATAATAAGAACGGTAGTGGCCCCTCTGTAGACCGCAAAACGAATATGTAATTCGGGAGGTTGGGTATAATAGTCCAGAAGTAAAAAAAACGGTATGAGAGCGACGCATAACAGCGTGAGAACCTGCATCCACTCTCGAACGATTTCTTGAAGATATTTTTCGAAATCCTTACCGGTCTTCGAATCCATGACTACATTGTTTTTAAAACGCATACTATTAACTCACTTTATTCATTGGGCGCCTGTATCTCCAAGAACATCTGGCATCCGGTCTCTTCATAAAAGACTCTGCTCTGTCCCGGTAAATCGGCTCCTAACTCCAACATCTCTTCTTCGGTTCTATGATAGAGAACCCAATCCAACCAATATTCCATAAATGCACGATCCGGATTATCTGAGTGAAAGTTTCCGACTACCAAACGTCCTCCTGGTTTCAGCATCTCGAACATTCTCGAAAGTACCGCGCGGGCCACGGGAGGGGTCAGATAATCGAACAATCCCATCGAATAGATAAAATCAAACCTACCCCATACTTCCGGAAGATTCCGGATACGGAGCATGGAACGGACGGAATCATTGATGTATCTAACGTTGATCACTAATCCTCTTTCAAGCTCCAGTTGGTTGACGGTATTCGTAGCGACACGAAGCGCTTCCGTATCCTGATCCAATAAAGTGAAATGAACTTGACCCACCTCGGTTATTTCACTGAACACTTCCTCTATCTCTTCTGCAGGGCCGCAAGCGACGGACATGGCCCGAAAGTCGGAGCCCTCGTGATTTTGAATCGCATCCCGTATCTGAGAGGCGATCAGCCTTCGTCGATTTCGGACCGCTTCGGCCGCCGGGATCTGAAGAGGATAACTATGCAGAAGCTGAGAAAAAATAGTCTGTCCGACATTCTCATTTTCGTAGATCATTTTCATCATTTCATAATCGCCCGCATATCCCCGCGGTTTCAAATTGGTTCGGACCATAAATGCGGAATGAAGAATAAAATCCCAAACCTGCTTTCTAAAGAAAAAACCGTGAGCTTCGTTTTCATCCTTTGAAAAATGTTTTGTTTGTTCTGCCAGATCCTTTACCTTAGAATCGAAAAATTCAATGAAAGACTGACCTTCTCGATCCAGAATCATTTGATGCAGATGTCCCTGGACCAGTTCGGGTTCTTTTAAGAATTGTCTGTTCAAATCGTCGAAGAATTGTTTATAAACGTTCAGCTCAAAGGTAAGATTCGAACTGTATTCTTTAAAACGCTGACTGACTTTTTCTTTTTGGTTGAGAATTAGCTGAAGATTAAAAAGCCCCGTGTCGTAAACGGTTAATCGGCTTCTTCCGGTCAAATCGACGATATCGATGATATCGTCCTGAAGCAGAACCGAATATTCGACCGTTAGCGCATCCTTTCCTTTCGTGGGCACCAATCGACACTTGCCCAATTCGAATTCTTTTCCTTCCAATTGAATCGTAAAACGTTCGGCGTTAAACGGAACCGTATGAAGCGGTGTGTGCGGAAGACGAATCTGAAACGAATAACGCGTATGTCCGCAAATTTCTACGTTTATTGACTCCCCATTCGATTGAAGCAAACCGCCAATGACTTGTTCTGCGATCATGATTTATAACCCTATAACCTGAATTCTACCGTCTTTGGTTTCAAAAATTCTTAAAGCTGAAAAACTCAGATCTTGCCACTTCTTAGTTTTATTATAGATGAGTTTAACCCTACCTGACCCCTTTTTAACCATCTCCAAAGTTTTAATTACCGGAGTGATCGTCGAAGAATTCATATATTCAAGTTGTCTAAAGTCCCAGACAATGGCTTTATTCTCTTCGACCCCTCGTTTTATCACGTCCGATAAGGCTGGAATGATAAACTGACTCGGATTTCTTTGTACACTTTTTCCAAGCCATCGAACCTCGATATCCTCTCCGTCCACAACCTCTAGCTGTAGCTGGTCTTCCGTAAAAATTTGACTATTTGTATTATTCATTTCTAAACCGTCCTTTCCCTGTTTAATTTAGGCTGCAACGCAGAGACATAGAGAATATCATTTTCGTTTACGTAAAAATCCAGTATCGCTTCGCCTTCATAGGCGATACGAATCAGTCCAAGACCGCTTTCATTGTCTTCTAAAGGCTGGCCCGCTACAAGTTTTAGTCTTTCAAGATAAGCCTGAAACGGAGATTGAAAACTTCGGATCCATTGAATGATAGAATCCAGACGACGGAGATTTTCCACGATACCCGCCGATGGAAGAGGACTCCAAGCCTGTACGAGCATACCATCCTTACCTGCCTCGATCTTAAAGGTAAACTCTTGGGTTTCGTTTATAAAAGATCCGTATTTGATTGCGTTTTCAAGAATTTCCGAAGTGATCATGCATAACGCGTCCCGCGCATCATCCGTCAATTCCAACTCTTTTAAAAAACCCTTACATTCTACTCTTGCACGTTCTATCTCGCCCCAGATGGGACGGAGTTTCATTTCAAGCAATTTGTGTTCGTTTATTTTCATTTGAATCTCCAGCCGAACGGCTTTATTTTTTTCGTTAACTCAAAGGGATATCTTGCAATATTCATAACATCCCTACCGGAAAAAATATTTCCTGCGGTTCTTTTTTTCCACGGATCTGAAACTTTCCGATCGTCTTGACGTTTATTTCGTGACTGACACAACGAGAGGTAAAAAAATCCAAAAGTATATCGTGTCCCGTCGTTTTGGTAAGGGCCTCGAGTCTGCTTGCGGTATTGACAGCGTCGCCTAACACAGTATATTCCATGTGCCGGGGAGAACCTATGTTCCCCGCAAAGACGACTCCCGTTGAAATCCCGATTCCCATCGCTACGGGAAAAGATAGTTTTGCATTTCTATTATCATTAAACGCACGAAGATATTCACGAACCTGCAGCGCTAAACGCACGCAGTTGATCGTGTCTTCTTCTTCCGGAAAAGGACATCCAAAGGTGATCAAAAGACCGTCCCCAAGTAGCTTGTTCACCGAGCCTCCGTTTGCATACGTTAGGTCCATCAACCCCGTGAACAATTCGCTTAAGAACGCCGCGAACTCACCGGGAGTTAATAACTCAGAAATTCCCGTAGAATTGCGGACGTCGCAGAACAACATCGTTGCTTGGACATTCTTGCCTTCAAGTTCAGTTTGGTGCCTTTGATCTACGAGATAGTCGACCAGATTTTCGGGAAAATACCGCTCTAAAAGACGTTTTGCATGCTCCACATCTTCCATACGTCTGCTGAGTTCCTCCGATTTTGCATGAAGCTCACTGATGTCGCGTAACGTGAAAACACAACCTTGAGCGATTCCCGCAATATCATGGATCGGAGCGACTGTGCAAATCACGGGAATATTATTTCCGCCGAAACCGGAGAGCATAACGTGTTCAAAAACAAGCGACTTGCGGTTTCCCGTGGCATGGGAAACGAGATTTTGAATGAGCAATCCGTCCGCATCATACAACCGCATGATATCATCCACGAAATAACCGCGCGCCTTGTCTTCTTCCACGCCCAGAAGCGCTTCCGCCACCGGATTCAAAAATTTTATCTTGGAGATGGAATCCGTCGCGATCACTCCGTCGCCGATGGAGCTTAACGTGGTATCCAGCCATGCAGCATTTTCGCGAAAACATTTTTCCATCGAGTGCCTGTAAAGACCCATCTTGATCGCGACTTGAAGTTCACGAACATTGATCGGCTTTAAAATATATCCATACGGGTCCGTAATTCGAGCTCTTCTCAGTGTGGCCTCGTCGCTGTGAGAAGTGACGTAGATCACGGGCACGTCCACCAATTCCTTTAGTCTAAACGCGGTTTCGATTCCGTCGATAAAATCCCTTCCGAACACGATATCCATCAGGATAAGATCGGGATTTGTTGTCTGCACCATCTCAATTGCCTTTTCACCGTTAGCTGCAATTCCAACCGAGGTGTAACCAAGCCCCTGCAGAATTCCCTGAATATCACGAGCCACGATATGTTCGTCCTCTACGATGAGAATCCGCGAAACATCCGAGGCGGCTATTTTAGTGTATTGTATCATCTCAATACCGGCAAGAACGGAGATTCCCGCTCCGCCTCAACTCTAAAAACGATTACTTCTCCTATATGACGACCATGCTCGTCTTTCAACTTGGAAACCGTAGAATGAATCGACTGTTCTTTTCCTTTTTTGGATACAAGAATTGTTTCATGAAAATAGCCGGTCTGCAAATTTACACGGTCGGAAAACTGAACCCACGGACTCAAAAAATTCTTACGCATTAGAACATTATAAATTAAACTTAGATTCTTCCCATGGGCTTCTGTTCGATCCCACTCCGTAAGCGCCTCGGCCATCGGATTGAGAAAAACAATATTCCCGTCAACATCCGTGGCGATCACTGCGTCTCCGATACTTTCCAAAATTGTGGACAGCCAGCTTCGGCTTTGTCTTAAATCTCGTTCAATTTTATGTTTAAAAATTGTGATCTCAATCGTGATCTGCAGCTCTCTCGCTGAAAAAGGTTTAATCACGTATCCGTATGGCTCAGTAAGCTGGGCGCGTTTCAGAGTATCGTCGTCCGTAAAAGCGGTAAGATAGATGACCGGAAGGTCGTATTTTGATCGAATCATCGCAGCCAACTCGATCCCATCCGGCTTGGATCCGAGACGAATATCGGTAATAATCAAATGCGGATTGAGAGCCGGTAAAATGATCATCGCATCTTCCCCAGATGAAGCGATCGACGGTACGTCGTACCCCATATTCAGTAAAACCAACTGAAGGTCTTTAGCCACCAGCTGTTCGTCTTCTACAATTAGTATTCTCCAGTGCGACATTCTTATTTCTCCTTATCCTTTGGGTAGCTCGCTTTTCCAATCCGCTCCGTAAATTGTGTACGCATTCTTGCCTTTTTGTTTGGCGAGATACATAGCAGTGTCTGCATAACGTATCAAATTCTCCACCTCGGTTCCGTGTAATGGAAATAAGGATATACCTATACTCGCTGTGACTTTGATTTCCGCGTCTCCAAGCTGAAAATTTTCATCAAGACCCTTGAGAATTTTTTCAGCAACTTCTTTCACGTCGGATACGCTTGCTATATCGTTGAGTATGATCACAAATTCGTCTCCTGCAAGCCGCGCTACCGTATCGTCCTTTCGAACCTCGGACTTTAAGCGGCCTGCTAATTGTTTTAATAAAATATCTCCTGCGTCGTGCCCCAAGGAATCGTTGACTGTTTTGAAATCGTCCAGATCCAAAAATAATAGAGCAAGATTTCTAGAATGACGGGTAGACTGTTCGATAGAGGCTTCCATTCTTTCATAAAATAGGGTTCTATTCGGAAGCCCTGTAAGGTAGTCGTGATATGCGAGATAACGTAGATATTCTTCCGCCATTTGTCTTTGAGTGATATCTCGAAATACAAGCACCACTCCGTCCGGCTCGTTACGACCGTCCACAATCATAGTTGCAGTAACGTCAATAGGAGTCGCGAGACCTTTCAATCGTATTAAAAGAACATCGGTATAAGTAAGCCTATCTTTTTTTGTGGCAAGGAGCTCCGTCACCGGGTCCACAAGAATCTCGCATGCGTTCAGCGTTTGTCGAGATTGTAGCGTAAAAATTTTTTCAATTTTTTCACCAATCAGATTTTCGTTATTTTTGCCGAGCATGGATGCGGCGATACGATTCGCGACTTTTATAACACCGGAAGAATTCGTCGCGATCACTCCGTCTCCGATCGAAGCAAGCGTAGTGGACAGACGTCGATTGACTTCGTTCAACTGAGTTTGCAAGCCGTGTCTATGAAGCGCGATTTCGATCGCGATCTGAAGTTCTCCTGTTTCAACAGGTTTTACCACATACCCATAGGGTTCAGTAAGCCCTGCGCGAGCGAGAGATGATTCATCCGAGTATGCGGTGAGATATACGATCGGAATGTCGCGATATGAAAGAATTTTTTCAACCGCTTCCACTCCGTCGATACCATCTCCGAGTTGAATATCCATGAGTATGATTTGAGGAGACATTTCAAGGGCGAATTTCACGGCAACTTCTCCTGAATGAGCGATCCAGTCCGCTTGATAACCGATTTTTCTCAGACGCGTTTGTATATCTCTAGCAACTAACGCGTCATCTTCTACGATTAAGATTCGGATAGCTTCTTTCATGATTTTCCGGCTTTTAGGTTAGGATGAGGAAACTTAAGTATAAAACAAGCTCCTCCCCCTTTGCGAATTTCAAGAGTTGCTCCAATCTGATTGATCAAAGTATCCACAAGCTGCAAACCCATCGAGGTTGCGGTTTTGACATTGAGTTCGACAGGCAAACCGATACCGTTATCCTCTATGATAAGAATACAAAAACTGTCTTTCACTTTGAGCGTTACGCTAATTTTACCTCTACGTCCTTCCGGAAATGCGTATTTGATAGAGTTGGTAAGTAGTTCATTCACGATCAATCCACAGTGAATCGCAGAATCAAGCTCCATTAGGGCAGGATCGGATTGAACGATATATTCGATTTGATTTGGATCGGTACGAATGGTTCTGAATATATTTTCTACTAAGTTCTCAAGATAGTCTTTAAATTCAATTCTTGCCAGATGCCCTTGTTCGTAGAGAAGTTCATGAACAAGGGCGATGGATTTGATCCTAGATTGAGATTCATGAAAAATCTGAAGCAGATGCGGCTCTTGAATATAGTTCGACTGAAGGCTAAGGATACTCGATACAATCTGCAAATTGTTTTTAACACGATGATGAATTTCTTTGAGCAGAAGATCTTTTTCTTTGAGAGAATCATGGATTTGCTTTTCTGCGACCTTATGATCGGTGATGTCCATCGTCACCCCACTCATCCCAATCGGCTCTTCGAAATCGTTCACGATAACGGCGAAATGAGCTTCGACCCAGATTTCTTTTCCTTCTTTTGTAATCCATCGGAACTGACTTGTTCCCGATTTTTTATTTCGATACGCAGTGGCCATCGTATCACCCGCTGCCTTTTTGTCGTCCGGATGCACGATCTGAAGCCAGAAGTTCGGTGTTTTTAGCCATTCGTCTATGGAATAACCTAAGAACGGTTGAGCGTAATCGCTTACAAAGTCTACACGTTGCGACATTTCATCGGGCGCACCCCAGGCTTCCCATACAACTCCGGGAACGTTAGTCACAATGTTGGTAATCATTTTTTTTTGCGCTTCGAGCGCTTTCAATACAACGTTGAGTTCCGAGTTTGCAAGACCGAGTTCGTCGTTGGTTCTCGCAAGCTCCGCGGTACGTTCTTTGACCCGTCTTTCCAATTCGTCCCTGCTAGTACGAAGCATCTGTTTTTGTATGCGTAAAATTTCATTCTTTCTATAAAGCTCCACAAACGCGGTCGCCTTAGAGCGAAGTATCTCCGGAGCCACCGGTTTAACAAGATAGTCGACTGCTCCGAGCGAATAACCTTGAATGATTTGACGCGCGTCCTCTCTTGCGTATGCAGTGAGAAACATAATCGGAACGTGCGCCGATTTTTGGCGTTCGCGTATGATACGTGCGGTTTCGAGACCGTCCATGATCGGCATCCGCACATCCATAAAAATTAACGCAAAGTCATATTTTAGAATTAGCTTTAACGCCTCTCTTCCCGAAAGCGCAGTTACAATCTGATACGGTTCATTCTCCAGGATGGTTTCCATCACGTTCAGATTATCGTGATTGTCGTCGACGATGAGAATCTTTACGGGAATCCGAGATTCTGCGACCGTTAAGTCGTCTTCTAAATCGATCACGTTATATTCAATTGTTGGCTCAAGAACGATTTCTTCCGATGTCATAGTGTTAACCCGCAATCAGCAACGTCTCTAATTCCACTTCGAAGCAGCGAAAGAAGTTGATCTACATCGACCGGCTTTGCTATGTATTCGCTCGCGCCGGCATCGAGACATTTCTGTCTATCCCCCTTCATTGCTTTGGCGGTAACTGCAATAATCGGAAGTTCAGAAAATTGACTCAAGCTTCGTATCTCACGTATCGCAGCGTAACCGTCCATGTCAGGCATCATAATATCCATAAGCACCGCATCCAAATCCGGCTCCTTTTTTAGCAGATCGATTCCTTCCCGCGCGTTATCCGCGAAGAGGACCTTCATCTCGTGTTGTTCAAGAATGCTCGTTAGCGCGAAAATATTTCTTACGTCATCGTCGATCACGAGTATCTTTCGATTGATGAGAAAAGGATCCGGAACCCGAACCTTTTGAATCATCTCTTGACGGGACTGGCTGAAAGCGGTGCGTTTGCGATGCAGATAAATCGACGTTTCGTCAAAGAGTCTTTCTGGAGACGTAATTTCTTTCACACCTTCGTTGTCCGTTAAACGTTTTAATTCTAATGCGTGTTTTCCGCGAATGTTGCTGTCTGCAAATCCGCTGTAGATGATGATTGGAAGATCGCGTAAGCCGATGCTACGCAGTTGCGATACAACGTCGAAACCGGATATGTCCGGCAGTCCGATATCCATAACTACACAATCCACGTCCAACATCTTCACCGCTTTCAAAGCGTCGGTTCCGTTTTCAACTGCGATCGTTTCCAGATCGTCGTCGCTCAGCAGTTGAACAACGGTTTGGCGATGTCCCTCGTCAGGATCTATGATCAACACCATCTTCACTTTTCGGTTTATGAAACGATTGATTTTATCAAAAGCGGCTTTCAGAATATCCAGATCAATCGGTTTCGTAATGTGGGTTATCGCTCCCATACGCCGGCTTTTTTTCCATTGATTATAAGCGGAGATTACCTGGATCGGAATATGTCGATAATGGATATCCCGTTTCAGACGATCTAAAATTCCCCATCCATCCATATCCGGAAGCCGTATATCCAGCATGATCGCGGAGATCCGATGGTTTTCGATGACACTCAACGCACTGTCCCCGTCAAAAGCGAGAATTCCTTTAAATCCGTATTCTCTTGCAAGATCCAAAAGTAGGCGGGCAAAGTCGGTATCGTCGTCAACAATCAGCAAAACACGGTCATTACTCTGAATGTTAAATCGATCATCCAAAATCACTTCGTGAGAAGCGCCGTGATGTTTGGCTCCGGGATTCATTTTGATTCTTGCTATGATTTCATCCAATGTTTCAGTTTTTTTAATAAACTCCGGTTCAACAGAAGCGCCGAATTGAAAATCATTTTCAGTATACGTTTCATGAAGAAAGAACGTGAACTTACTTCCGTGTTCGAGTTCGCTTTTTAAAACGATCTCGCCGCCGAGAATTCTTGCAATTTCACGGCTGATAGAAAGACCAAGACCGGTCCCTCCGTATTTACGACTCGTGCTTCCGTCGGCTTGACGAAACGCTTCGAATATAAGCGCTTGTTTCTCATCGGAGATTCCTATTCCAGTATCCTGCACGGAGAATGACACCGAACGAGTAAACTTGCTGAGTATCGGATGCAAATGACTCCAACCCGATTCTACCATTTCAATTCGAACGATAACACTGCCGTGCTCCGTAAATTTAAACGCGTTGGAGATAAGATTCCGCATCACTTGTAAAAGTTTCTGTTTATCGGTAAAGAGGGCTTGCGGGAGATTCGGTCCGAGGGTTACAAGGAACTGCAAACCCTTGTTGTTTGCGATTTCGGAGAACGTTCTTATCAGATGTTCTTCGAGTTCTTCGAAATGTATCTCATTTATTTCAACACTCATTTTACCGGATTCTATTTTAGAAAGGTCTAATATGTCATTGATCAACTGAAGAAGATCATTTCCGGAAGAATGAATTGTCCGTGCAAACTCAACTTGTTTTATAGAAAGAGTTCCCTGATCGTTTTCAAAAAGAAGTCTGGAAAGAATCAGCATATTATTGAGAGGAGTTCGAAGTTCATGCGACATGTTTGCAAGAAACTCGGATTTATATCGAGAGGTAAGCGCGAGCTGATGCGCTTTTTCCTCCAGGGATATTCTGCCCAACTCCACTTCTTTGTTTTTGCGTTCGATTTCTACGTTCTGTTTTGCAAGCAATCTCGCTTTTTTTTCCAGCTCCGTATTCTTTCTTTGAAGTTTCGCCTGTTCTTCTAAACGTAGATTGATCCCGGTGAGTTCTTCCTGACGTCCTTTCAGTTCTTCCGTCAGTATCTGCGACTGCTGCAGAAGTTCTTCGGTCAACATACTTGCACCGATCGTGTTGAGAACGATCCCGATACTTTCCGTTAGTTGATCCAGAAAACTCAGATGGATTTCGGTAAATTTTTGAAACGAGGCAAGTTCCAAAACGGCTTTGACCTCACTTTCGAAAAAGACGGGTAGAACGACGATAGTCAGAGGAGTACCTTCTCCCAATCCGGAACTGATCCGGATATAATCAGATGGAACGTCTTCGACGAGAATCCGTTTTCGTTCAAGAAGACATTGGCCGGCCAATCCTTCGCCTGCTTTTACGTTGTCCCTAAGACTTTCCGTGTAAGCATAACTCGCCAGGAGTTTGAGAGAAGAAATTTCATCTTTTGTTTCTGAAATAAAAAACGCACCGAATTGCGCTGAAACCAAAGGAGAAAGCTCCGAAAGAATGAGCGAACCAACGTTCACAATATTTCGCTGACCTTGGAGAATTCTTGTAAATTTTCCGAGATTGGTTTTAAGCCAATCCTGTTCTGTATTGATACGTTTTGTTTCTTTCAAATTGTGGATCATCTCGTTGATCGTATCTTTGAGTTCGAGAATTTCGCCTTTAGCGTTAACCGTAATCGATCTTGAAAAATCTCCCGAAGCAACGGCTCCGATGACACGCGCAATCTCCGTCGTAGGCTGCACAAGATCAGAAACTAAAGTATTTATGAAATCGACCGATCTCGATTGCCAGCCGGTAAAATTTGCCGCGTCGATACGCTGATGAATATTTCCGTCTTTACCGACGGACAAAGAGATTCGTTCAAACTCATGGACAAGCTTTTCGTTTTGATCGATGAGATCGTTAATCATATCCGAGACTTTCCCGATCAAACCGGTTCGATCAACAGGCATACGTGTCGTGAGCTCGCCGCGTTTGAGTGCTGAAAGTACGGTCATCAACTCGGTAAGATCGATATGTTCTGAATTTTTTTCAGAAAGAGGTTTTGAAACTTTAGGTGGCATACAGATCTCCTTGAATTAAATTCGAATCTCTGATTCGGTTAACAAAGAGACTAAACCGCCTTTCTTTGAATAATTTTATCTTTTTTAATACGGTAACGTTACGTGTAACCCAGATCGAAATTTTAGTTCGTTTGTTAAAGTCTGTGATGATGCCGCACGCATCGGCGGGGATCATCTCAATAACCTATAATCCGAAATCTTCCCGTTTTTAAATTGAAGATTTGTACGACACCTTTCGCATAGGGAACGACAATAGATACATTCGTGTTACTCAAATTCAGACTCTGCTGTTTTTTTGTATAACGAACGGTTTTATCGAGATCCTCTGTTTGCACAGAAATGTTGTGAGAAGTGAGCATGTGTTCCCTCTTTCACCGTAATGTTTCAGTTGTCATGCCACATCTTAGAGATTACTCGATCTGGGGTCAAGGGGGACTTGTGGGGTCGCAGTTGATTGTCGCGGTAGCTTGTGTGTACGGACTAACAGATTTTTATGTTATAGTCAAGTAATTAATTTTTAAATATTTAAAATCATCAATATCAAACAGATTCAAATCCATATAAGAATGTTTTAAAGGCATATTCTTTCGAGTTATTGTCGTAAATCCTTCGCTTTTCATCGAAACTCATGCCCTTTAACCTTTGTTTTTCAATAACAACAAAGTCATATCGTCGCTTTGCATTTCTTCAAAGTTGGCGACTACCGAAAAAATCTCGGTGCCCAATTGACGAAGAGGCAAACGCGCGTTTGACTCAAGCAATGAAATCAATCTTTCCTCTCCGAAAAGCTCGTCCTTTGGATTTCGAGCTTCCGTGATCCCGTCCGTGTATAACAATACGATATCTCCGATTCCCATGGGAATCCTTACGTCTTCCAAAACCGAACCGAGATCGTCCACGATTCCAAGCCAGGATCCGTTAGTCGGAATCACTTCCACTTTTTTTTCCTTGGCTCTATAGATCATTACATCCATGTGTTTTCCGGATACTAAAAGGTGATCATCCTCCAATCGAAAAAGAACCATAGTCATATAACGATCCGTTCCCAAACGCGCGATATTTTCCTTAATCACCCGGTTTGCTTCGTTTAATATTTCGGAAGGTTTGAGCATCGCATCCTGTTGAACGATCGCTTGAATCGCTGTTTGTGCCATCATCATAATCAATCCGGATTCAACCCCATGACCGGAAACGTCTCCGATTCCCACCCACTTTTTTCCGTTTGGTGCGTCTATGATATCGTAATAATCGCCCCCTACCGAATCCGTGGGAACCATCAACGCGGCGACTTCATAATGACCGATACTCGTTCTTCTCGGAAGAAGAGCCGTCTGAATCATCTTTGCCAACTGCATTTCACCCCAAAGAGCGTCCCTGGCTCTTAATACTTCCGCACGAGACTGATCCAGATTTTTATTGGTTCCAAGCAACTCGGCTCTCAATAAATATTCGGATCGAACCAGTTTGAATCGTACCCAAGAAATCGCCGCCGTGATGATGATCGTAGAGCCGAGAAAAAAAAGATTATTTACAATGATCCGAGGATCAAAGGGTTGGTTTTCGAACACATTAAATCCTAGATAAAGAGCGAGAACCAGAATTCCGTTGATCACGGAATGAATCGGACGCCACGAAAGCAGAATGTTTACCGCCATAAGCACGAGCATCAATCCTGCATAATAACTGGAATTAAATCCTCCAAGATCGACGGTCATCAAAACGATCATCAAGCCGATCATCGTCGAGATTACATATCCGTGCAAAGGATAGTAACGATTCGGATGTGTAAAACGGATCAGTAAATACTCCAGGATTACGAGAACCGTTGTCGCCCCTCTATAGATCGCAAAACGAAGATGCAGTTCAGGCGGTTGTGTGTAATAATCCAAAAGTAGAAAAAAGGGAATGAGCACGATACACAACATCGTGAGGACCTGCATCCATTCGCGTACGATTCCTTGAAGATATATTTCGAAATCCTGTTCTACTTTCAAATCCATAACCGCATTTTCTTTAAATTGCATACGTTTAACCTAATCACCCATTGGGAGCCCGCATTTCTAAAAACATCTGGCACCCCGTCTCTTCAAAAAAGACCCTGCTATGACCCGGAAGAGTCGCCGCTAATTCCAACATTTCGGCTTCGGTTCTGTGATAAAGAACCCAATCCAACCAGTATTCCATAAATGCCTTATTCGGATTTGTTACGTGAAAATTTCCGACGATCAATCTTCCGCCGGGTCTGAGCATCTCAAACAATCGAGCGAGTACCGCACGGGCGACCGGAGGTGTCAGATAATCGAAAAGCCCCATCGAATAGATAAAATCAAACCTACCCCATTCCGCCGGAAGATTGCGAATCCGCAACATAGAACGAACCGAATCGTTGATGTATCTAACGTTGATCAGAAACCCTTTTTCCAACTCAAGTTGGTTGACCGTGTCCATAGCGACGCGAAGCGCTTCCATGTCCTGATCCAAAAGAGTAAAATGAACCTTTCCGACCTCGTTGATATCGCTAAACGCCTCTCCGATTTCCTCCGCGGGACCACAAGCCACAGACATAGCCCGAAAATCGGTGTCATAATGTGCTTCTACCGCTTCTCTAATCTGATCCGCGATCATTCTTCTTCGATTTCTTACCGCGTCCGCAGCCGGAATCTGCAAAGGATAACTGTGTAGCAACCTCGAAAAAATCGACTTACCTACGATTTCGTTTTCGTAGATCATTTGCATCATTTCATAATCACCAGCATATCCGCGTGGTTTTAAATTCGTTCTAAACATAAATGCGGATTGAATAATAAAATCCCATACTTGTTTTCGAAAGAAAAATCCGTGCGCTTCGTTTTCATCCTTTGTAAATTTTTTTGTCTGTTCGTCGAGCTCTCTTACCTTTGCTTCAAAGAACTCCATAAACGTCTGACCTTCCCTTTCGATGATCATCTGATGCAAATGATCCTGAACCGGTGCGGGTTCTTTCAAAAATTTTCGATCCAAATCGTCAAAAAACTGTTTATAAACATTCAATTCAAAAGTAAGGTTTGCGCTGTATTCCTTAAAACGCTGACTGACCTTCTCTTTTTGATTGAGAATCAACTGAAGATTAAAAAGCCCGGTGTCATAGACGGTAAGCCTTCTTTTACCGATCAGATCCGCAACGTCGATCGTATCGTCCAAAAGCAAAACCATATATTCCATCGACAACGCACCCTTGATCGGAAGCATTCGACATCTACCGAGTTCTATTTTTTTTCCGTCAAGTTCGATGATAAATCCGTCCGCGGTAAATGGAACCGTATAGATCGGAGCTTGTGGAAGTCGAATCTGAAACGAATAACGAGTATGTCCGCAGACTTGAACACTCGTCGACGTTCCGTTCGATCTAAGCACACCTAAAATGCTTTGTTCTACAATCATAAGTTATTGTCCTACGACCTGAATTCTTCCGTCTTTGGTCTCAAAGATACGTAACGCCGAGAAACTCAGATCCTGCCATTTCTTAGCTTTGTTATAGATAAGTTTAACCGTACCCGATCCTTTTTTAACCATTTCTAAAGTTTTGATCACCGGCGTAATCGTGGAGGAGTTCATATATTCAAGTTGTCTAAAGTCCCAGATCACGGCTTTATTCTGATCCATTCCCCGTTTCATCACATCGGATAAGGCGGGAATGATAAACTGGCTTGGATTTCTCTGCACGCTTTTTCCGAGCCATCGAACTTCTATATGTTCTCCGTCCACAACCTCCAGTTGTAACTGGTCTTCCGAAAAAATTTGACTGTCTGCGTTCATTTTACGACCACCTGTTCCTTGTCGAATTTCGGTTGTAGAGCCGAGACATAGAGGATATCGTCTTCATTTACATAAAAATCAAGAATTGCTTCTCCTTCGTAAGCGATACGAATCAATCCAAGACCACTTTCGTTATCTTCCAAAGGTTGTCCCGCTACCAATTTCAGTCTTTCAAGATAGGCCTGAAACGGTGATTGAAAACTTCGAATCCATTGAATGATGGAATCCAAACGACGCAGATTCTCAACGATTCCGGCAGTCGGTAACGGGCTCCATGCCTGCACAAGCATTCCGTCCTTACCGGCTTCTATCTTAAAAGTAAACTCCTGAGTTTCACTTGTAAAATAACCGTATTTGATCGCGTTCTCAAGAATTTCGGACGCGATCATACAGAGTGCGTCCGCGGTTTCATCCGGGGCTCCCAATTTTTCTAAAAAACTTCGACATTCTTCCCTTGCTCGTTCGATCTCTTCCCAAATAGGACGTAGCTTCATCTCGAGTAATTTATGTTCATTACCGTCCGTCATCCGAACCTCCTATATAGTGGTTCCATTTTTCACAGGCTCTGGGTGGAAACAGTGCCGTTTTCATAACATTCCCACTGGAAAAAATATTTCCTGCGGTTCCTTTTTACCACGAATCTGAAACACTCCAATCGCTTCGGTGTTGATTTCGTGACTCACACAACGAGAGGTGAAGGAATCCAAAAGTATATCGTGTCCCGTAGTTTTTGTAAGAGCTTCGAGCCTACTTGCGGTATTGACTGCGTCTCCGAGTACCGTATATTCCATATGTCTCGATGATCCGATATTTCCTGCAAAGACGGTTCCGGTAGAAATTCCGATCCCCATAGCGAGCGGAGTGATCAATTTGGAACTTAGATTATCATTAAACGCACGTAGATACTCGCGAACCTGCAACGCGAGACGAACACAGTTGATCGTATCCTCTTCTTCGGGAAAAGGGCATCCAAATGTGATCAAAAGCCCATCCCCCAAAATTTTATTCACCGAACCTCCGTTAGCATAGGTTAAATCCATAAGACCGGTAAACAACTCGCTCAAAAAAGCCGCGAATTCACTCGGATCCATTTGTTCGGCGATTCCGGTGGAATTTCGAACATCGCAGAATAACATCGTAGCCTGAACATTTTTTCCTTCCAGCTCCGTTTGGTGTCGATTGTCCACAAGATAGTCCACAAGATTTTCGGGGAAATATCGTTCCAAAAGACGTTTTGCTTGTTCCACATCCTCCACTCGTCTGCTGAGTTCTTCCGATTTAGCATGCAATTCGCTGATATCGCGTAACGTGAGCACACAACCCTGGGAATTTCCCGTCGCATCTTGAATCGGAGCGACGGTACAGATGACC
>NZ_CP162130.1:1342500-1445000 GCF_040833975.1 Leptospira sp. WS92.C1 | reverse complement strand
GCCGCGTATGATACCGCGTGGAATATAAAAATTCTAAGATCGATTTTAAGAACGCATCGGCTAATTTCAAGTGGAAACGATTCTTTTTAGATCAAAAACGAAATTCAATTTCAGTTCTAAGTTGCCGAATTCTTCCCTGAAAAAAATCTGAACCTATGAGCTCTTATTTCACACCCGGTGACGAATCCTTTAAAAGGGAAAATCATCTTCTTCCCAAACCGGGTAAAAAATCCACTGCGTTAATCGTGGCCGGAGGTGGAATGCGTGGCTCTTTTGCCGGTGGGGTCCTCGCGGCACTGCATCAATACATTCCATCCACACATTTCGATCTTATCGTCGGAGTTTCTTCGGGCTCCTGTTCTGCTGCCTATTATGCGACCGGCTACGAACAAAGTTATGAGGAATCGGTCAGAATCTTGGATATCTGGAAAAAGGAATTGATCGGAAATAAGTTTATCTCCTTTTTACATCCTTTCAAAGGAAAAACACTTTTGGATCAGGAATATCTTATCGATTATATCGTTGGCGAAAAATACAGACTTCCTTCGGAGAATTTTGATAAAAAAGGAGCTCCCCCTCTTTACGTCGTCGTTACCAATCTTGCAAAACTACAGGCAGAATATATCAAGACATCGACGGCTAACGCACTCAACCTTCTTAAGGCGGCCACATCGCTTCCGATCGCAACCAAGGGAAAATGGAAATTGGACGGACAGTTTTACGGAGACGGGGGAATCTCGGACCCGATTCCTTTAGAAAAAGTGATCGAAGCCGGATATAAAGACATTACGGTTGTCTTAAATAACAATCAAAACGAATTTTCAAATCCGATCTCTAAGTTTTCCGGTTGGCTCGCCTATCCCTCGAATAAAAGACTCTATCACATGATTACAAAAGTGCATCATACCATGTACAACCGCGCGATGCAGATCATCAAACATCCTCCCAAGGACGTGAGAATTCAGGTTGTCGCTCCGGCTCATCAGGAATTGACGATGGTGACCACGAGCGCCGATAAACTCACCCGCTCCGTAAATCGCGGAATCGAAGCCGGTTTTAAAGCGGTCGCCACGATCAAAGAGGAATTATCTCACTTCAAGTCCAAACTCAAAGACAAGGGTTGGAGGATATTATAATTCCACGTTTCAAAAAAAACGCGTGTATCCGAAAAAACGAAAATCCTTGGTTCGCTCTAAAAACAACAGTAAATTAAAAAATTATAATTTACAGATAGACTTTCCGAATTGATGGAATCGATTGCGATTGGAGCGAGAGTCTTCGGTTTTTGCTTATAAATATCCATAAAAACCAGTGTTTGACGCACGTAGACACGGGCTCCCAGCAAAAAGGTGATACGCATACTGATCATAAAAGGTTTTTATCTTTCCTTCGAATCTGATTTTAGAGTCGATTCGTTTTTTTCTTTGGAATAGATCAAGGGCAAAAATCACGGTTGCGTGTGATTTCGGAATCATAAGAACGTTCTTTCCCTTTTTGAAGATTGATTCGACAATCAAGTCGATTGATTCCTCTTTACGATACCGCAGAAACGGGCTCAAAAGCGCCACGGAACGAATATATGACGGATTTTGGCAACGACTTTAGAAAGCCTGCATATTCCGTATCGATAAAATATTTTCTCGAAACGAATTTTATTTTACCGCGCCGCAAAAACTGAAATTCTCAACAAAGATAAAAGGAGTTTGTATGAATCAAATTTACGCTCGTTGGAGAAACGCTTTCTCAATCGGAATTATTTCTGGAATTTTAGAAGGGCTACTCGTGGGATTTGCCGATCCAAACGTGGGAACTTGGATATTAGTCCAATCGATTCTCTTTTGGTTTTCTTGCGGTATGATCGTCAGTCTCGTGGAAACCGGGTTTTCGAAATTTTGGACCGCTCTGGTCTTTACCGAAATTATGAATCTTCCTTGGTTGATCGCGTTAGTCGTCATACCTGGAAACTATCAACACTTGGTTCCTTTGATCGTCGCGAGTCTGATTTTCGGTTCCGTGATCGGAGGAATGAATTTGTTTTTAAAAACTCCAGTCTCGAATTTCGGTAAAAATTAAATTCCCAAAGAGAACGGAATTGCTCAATCGGGTCCAAAACTTTTGTAGGCCATGTAGAGGTGGTTCGTAATCATTCCCCGCAATTGCAAAAGAACCCCTCTTTTTCCCTTTTCATCCATCATCGAAGTAAGACGAAGAGTGCTGCCTATCGAATCACAGAGAAGAATACAAAGATCCAAAAGACGTTGTCTTTTCATCTTCGGAACGAAACACAGGATTGCATCGGCTACGATCTCCGCATTCTTTTTTGTATCCTCCAAATCCAACTCGCGGAGCGCAGGATATGCCTGAGAGCCGCTCCATACGATTTGAAACACGGGGTCTGCGGAATGTGCCTTTTCAAAAAGATCTATAATTTTTTTCGTAACACGCTGAAACTGTATCTCATCGGACTTTTTGTCTTGAAATTGACCCAGTTCTTTTTGAAGATCGAAACGAAGCGCTTCCAAATGAGATTGAGCGATCGCTCTTAGAATCGCAGGTTTTCCGGAATAATATCGATAGATCGTTCCGATAGGAGAACCGATGTCTTCCGCAATTTCCTGTAGAGTAAAACGATCCGGACCGACCTTTAAAATCAACTCCCGAGCCGAATTTAAAATCGATTCCTGTTTTTCCCGCGCTCTCTTTTGGACCGGGTTGGCCCTCGGAAGCAAAGCTGACTCTTCGTCCATTCTACCATTCTCTATTCTTTCTTTTTTCATTCAATCAAATCATTCTTGACAAAAAATGAGGATTCCTCATAATTTGATTGGCAAAAAAGTGAGCCTTCCTCATTTTTTATAAAATCAGAGGTTCTTCTATGAAATGGAAAATTGCGATCGTTTTACTTTCTTTCTTAGTCGGTTTTGGTTTTATTCTTTGGCGTTCCGTATCGCCGCCTACGATCGAAATTCGGCCAAAATCCGATTTTGTTTTGGATAACGTGACCGTCTTTGATCCAAATCTCAAAAAATTTTCAAAACTCAGTCTTGAGTTTAAAAACAATCGTATCCTCCAAGTTCGCAAACCGAATTTGGAAAACTCAAAGGAATTCGAAGGAATGACCGTCACACCTGGTATCGTAGATATGCACGCTCATCTTCCTCCACACAATCTTCTAAATCTGATTCCTTATTTTTCTCTTCTTTATCTTGCTCACGGCGTTACCAGCATTCGAATCGCCGGAGATATAGACGGCACTGCGGTTCCATATGCAAAAAAAGGAATAGAAGACGGTGAATTTTTCGGACCAAAGATCTACTCTTGTGACGCTTTTGTTACGAGCGGTAAACCAAGATGGAAGAATTCGATTATCGTCAATTCTCCGGAAGAAGCGGCCGAAGCGGTTCGTATCCTCAAAAAAAAAGGCGCCGATTGTATCAAATCTTATGAAAACTTAAGCGCGTCAATGATTCATGCCATTGTTGAAACCGCAGTAAAGGAAGGTCTTCCGGTAATCGGACACGTTCCCTTTGGACTCACTTATGAAGAATCCAAAATACCGGACGTTCAGCATTTTTTCGGAATTCCAAGACCGAATGACCTGGAGAAAGACAGTGTCTTAAATAGAGGTTCCGATTGGAGAAATGTTAACGATACTTTATTAAACGACATCGTAAAATTTTCCGTTAACAATAAAATCGCAAACACTCCTACATTAGTCGCCTCGGAAAAACTTTTACTTTTTGCAGACTACGAATCCGCCAAAAACGAAGTTTCAGTTTCTCTTATGCCAAAATTTTATAGAGAAGTAGTTTGGAATCCGACGATCGGAATCCCTGCCTATAGAGAAATCGGAAAAGACTATCTAAACGATCACGTTCAAACCGCAATTTTCAAAAAGAAATCCCTCGTTCGAAAACTCTTTTATGCAGGCGCAAAACTTCATCTGGGTTCCGATGCCCAACAACCGTTTGTGGTTCCAGGGGCAAGTCTGATTCACGAAATGCGTTTGTTTCAAGAATCGGGAATTCCTCTTGATGATGTTTGGAAACTAGCAACGGTGGACGCAAATCGCTCGAATCAAAACGATGCCGCATTTTTAATTTTGGAAGGTGCGTCTCCGGATCTTCTGATTTACAAAGAAAATCCCATCGATGATTTATCAAAAACTTCCTCTCTCTATGCGGTAATCACTCAAGGAAAATTGTATATGAAAAAAGATTTGGACATGATGATTCAAAAGTTTAGAGAACAACAATCCAATCCTCTGTTTGAATTTATATCCATGTCTCTCGGAAAAATCGCTTTGGATAGACAAACCAAGGAGTTCAAACACTAAATCATGAAAAAGTTCATTCTGATTCCGCTTTGCCTCCTTGCTTTTGTATTATCGATTACCCTCGTCAACGTATTTCGAGCAAAATCATTTCAGACTCATTATGACCCGGTTTTAACGAAAACGATTCCGATCAAAGACGCGATCCGCCGTCTCTCCGCCGCCATACGATATAAAACGGTTTCTTCTTTGGAGAATCCAAACGCAAACTCGGACCAATTCCAGGCTTTGAACGAACATATTCGTAAAAGTTATCCAATGATAAACTCCAAACTCAAAAAGACAAATGTGAGTAACGCCTCTTTCTTTTACGAATGGAAAGGTAGAAATCAAAATTCAAAACCGATTCTTCTTTGTGTCCATTCGGACGTAGTGGACGTGGATCCTTCTACGATTTCGCTCTGGACCCATTCTCCGTTTGGCGGAGAGGTCAGTGACGGTTTTATCTGGGGAAGAGGATCCTGGGACAATAAAAGTAGTCTTTTTGCAATATTAGAATCCGTTGAAATTCTTTTGAAACAAGGATATCTCCCAGAACGCTCCATCTTTATCGCGATCGGGCAAGACGAAGAAACGATCTACGGTAAACTCGGAGCCAAGGCGATCACCGAAGTTTTCCAAAAAAGAAACATCCGTTTCGAATACATTTTGGACGAGGGGCAGGTGATCGCGGAAGGTTTGATTCCCGGGATCGAAAAACCGATCGCGTTAGTCGGAATTGCAGGTAAAGGATATATTTCTCTCGGACTCGAAACCGATCTCAAAGAAGGCGGACATTCTTCCATGCCTCCTCTTGAAACAGCGGTCGGAATTCTCAGTTCCGGTTTGTCTCGTTTGGAAAAAAATCAATTCCCTCTTTCTCTCGGAGAGGTTCCAAGAACCACATTCGAATGGTTGGCTCCGGAAATGAATTTCAGTTCGCGATGGATCATGAGCAATCTATGGCTCTTCGGTCCCATCTTGAAATCTAAATTGAGCGAAAAAAATTCTACTAGGGCGCAATTGCATACTACCACCGCAATAACAAAGATCTTCGGAGGATTTAAGGACAATGTTCTTCCTGCAACCGCCCAAGCGACCGTAAACTTTCGAATCATCCAAGGAGACACGCATCAAGACGTTCTAAATTGGACTCGACGCATTTTAGAAGATGAAAGAATACGTTTGATTTCTCCCGATACGATTTTCGAACCATCCTCAATTTCCAGCACAAGCTCCAAGGGTTTTGAAACGATTCGTCGTTCCATTCAAGAAACGATTCCAAACGCGATTGTCGCTCCTGCGATGGTTTCGGCTTATACCGACTCGGCGCACTACGGACTCGTCTCCGAAAATGTGTATCGATTTTTTCCCGTTCGAGTCGGCCCCGACGACATAAATCGATTTCACGGAATCGACGAAAGAATTTCGATTACGAATTTCGAAGAAATGATTCGATTTTATCTGCGACTGATCGTAAATTCTTCCGATTGAAAGACGAATTCGATTCTCACGTTTTGAAAAACTCGACTTCGGATTTGAGTTTTCCTGCTTGTCCGTTTAGTTTTCCGGCCAAGTCGTCGATCTCATTCACCACTTGATTTAAAAACTCGGTGGTTTCCGAAATTGAACCGATCGTTTTGGAAAATTCCGTAGAAGTCAACGCCTGTTCTTGAGTATGATTTCGAATCTCGTCCGAGGAACGGGAAAGTTCCGTAAATGCCGACTTCACCTGTTCGCTCGCCAAAAGCTGAGAATCGGATAACGTTGCCACTTCCGAAACTCGATCCAATGTGGTCGCAACGGTATCTCCGATTCGCTTGAACACCGTCTGAGTAGATTCGATGACTTCCCTTCCGCTCCTCGTTGCGCTCAACGCTTCGGAGATCGCCGCCGTGATACGTTTCGCATTGTCCTGAGTCTGTTCTCCGAGCTTGGCGATTTCTTGAGCGACAACGGCAAAACCCTTACCGGCTTCCCCCGCCCTGGCTGCTTCGATAGCCGCGTTTAATGAAAGCAAACCGATTCGATCCGTGATCTCTTTGATTACGTTTACGGTTGCTCCCATCTTCGCAGTGCTTTCTTCGATCGCTTCCATGGCTTTTTGAGTTCCGAAAAGCGCGTATTCCCCGCTTTTCGTTTCCGTTTTCATACGATCCGCATCCGTCTTTGTTTCCAGAAGAGCCGTATGCACTTGCCGGATCCTTTCCTCAAGATCAATCAGAGATTTCTGCGCCTTTTTTGCAATCTGAGTCTGACCATCCGCTCTTGTCGCGGTGGATTGGATCGACGCAGTAATTTCTTCCACACCGGAGCTCATTTCTTCCGTGGAAGCAGCTTGGTCCTGCATTTTTTTTGATAACTCTCTCGTGTTCTCTCCGAGAACTTTGGAACTCTCCGAAAGTTTATTCGCTTCTCTCATAACACTCTTTACGATAATCCGAAGTCGTTTTACAAATTCGTTTAACGCGCGACTATTGGATCCGAGTTCGTCGCTAGATACCATAGGAAGAACCTGAGTCAAACTTCCGTTCGACATTTCACCGAAGATCCGAATCATATTTTCCGAATTTCTCCGAATCGTGGACGAAAGCTGATACGACGCAACCGCAACCGCAATCAACATAAAGATCAAGGTGAGAATTAACGGAATCGTAATGTCTCCGAGTTTGACCCAGCCCGAGGTTTCCTCAAATAACAAATAACCTAGGATCACGATTGGCAGCGTCGCAATCGCCGCGATTGTGCTGAAAATTCTCGTATGAACTCCGATCGTAATGATTTGCGAAGAATCTGTCTCTATCTCGTTCAAACGATCCGATTCTAAAATATCGACAAATGTGGATTCCGCCAAAAAGAAATGAGAGACTCCCAGAATCGGATAGATGATCGCCGGTAAAAAAAAGAAGGGAATCGATTCTAAAAACGTTGGAGTAAAAAATAGATGCATGAACTTCCAGGTGAAAGGAATGCCCAAACTCCATTGGATGAGATAAAAGAATGTGTTATAAACCGGGAAATTGAGAATCTTCGTTTTAACCAAAGTTTTTTGTTGTGAATTCAGATTGAACCATCTCGAATCCTTGAGATCCTTTAAAATTCGACCAAGCACAAAAAAACGGACACCAGGAACGATGTAAGAACAAAGTAAGGCAATCGTAGAGCCAACGATCAAGGCGATCGATTGATCGAAGTCATAACCGCCTGCGGAAATTACAAACAGAACCGCCAAAGGAACGGCCAAAATTGAAGTAAGTAATTCCAAACCTACCGTTAGTTTCCATCTGAGTTTACGAGATTCTGCATGATTCATTTTCGGCTCTTTTGATTAAAATTTAGAATCTCACCTTCCGGAAAATTCATTCTATTGAATCGATTCTTTATCTTGAATAAGACGTCACCGTTTTTTTCTGTAAACAGATCGGAATGCGGAATTTTCTAAAATTCAACTTCCAACCGCATATCGATAAAAAGACCGATTTCTGACACAAATACAAACGGTAGAATAGTTTCTCATCGTCCAACAAGACCTTTTTCCCGATTCTAACGAACGAAAAAAATTCGATTTGATCGACAACACGTTTTCAGAATTAAGCGGCGCGTCTTTGCCCCGTTTCCTGGAATGGTTCCAAATCGATTCCTGCGTTTTTTAAAGACTTCATGATCGGATGATAGAGTTTTTTAATCACGGATTTGTTCCATCCAAACCAATCCGCAATCTCTTGAAACGTATAAATCGAATCCGCTTTTAAAAGTTTTTTTCTAAGCTTTTGTTTGATCTTGGAAGAGACCGCGGTTGCGTCCTTTCGCGTGGAGAACAAAATCTGATGCGAAATTTCCATCCTTTCCAAAAGACTCAACTCTCTGCTTCGAATTCGATATTGTCTTTCTCTTCGATCTTTTAAAAAGTCACGAATCGCGGTTCCACTTGCCAAAAGAATACTTTTGAGCAAAAATACGTCCCTTCTTTCTAAAAATAAATTATGTTTTAATTTAAAAATTAGAATCCCTCTCGGATCCAGATTTTTCAAAACTTCCACAAGAAATATCTTGAAAGGAGGAATCTCGGATTCAAAACCCGGCTCATAGATCGAAGAAGCCTCCAAACCGTCCGGATCCAAAAATAAAGGCGCTTTTTTGAGAAGACGGGCCTCTTTTTTCCATTGATTGTAAATGAGATGTTTCCAAAAAACGATCGCAAACGCGGAAAAGTTTTTAAAACCGCCCCGTTCGTAAATCTCCGAAAAATATTCAATTTTCTGAATAAATTTGAGCAACACCTCGGCTCGTCCG
This sequence comes from Leptospira sp. WS92.C1, assembly GCF_040833975.1. Taxonomy (NCBI): domain Bacteria; kingdom Pseudomonadati; phylum Spirochaetota; class Leptospiria; order Leptospirales; family Leptospiraceae; genus Leptospira; species Leptospira gorisiae. The sequence goes on along the minus strand of NZ_CP162130.1, from coordinate 1,436,395 downwards.
TCTTCGTCCAAATAATATTTGTAAACGGCGATTTTACGAATCCAAAATTCCGCCTGCAAAACCAAATCGTCCGAGTCTCCGGATCGTTTATATTCTAAATAAGAATTTACTAATATAATGTCAAAGTCTGTTTTTTGTTTCATAAATCGTAAGAAACCAAGTTACAGTCTCGGTTGTCCAACATTTCCTTCTTGGTCTGATTCTCCCTTTGATCAAAATCAAACCCTAAAAACATAAATTTAACGTTTTTTTTGATTGGAAAACGACTCCAAAGGGATACACTCTTTGCGGAAGAGAAAGAATATGCAAAGATTGATCAAAAAAATACTGGTTCCTGTAGACGGTTCCGAGAGTTCTAAAAAAGCTCTGGAGATGGCGATCGCAATCGCAAAAGCGGCAAACGCGAGTCTTACGATCTTAGAAGTTGTAGAGGAATTCGGTCCTCTCCCCGGTTACTACGAAAGGGCTCCCGAAGGAAAGGACAGGGTCAAATGGATCTCCGAACAAAGGTTTGAAAAAATCCACTCTCCTTTGGACGAATCCCCCGAAATTAAGTGGGATCGTTTGGTCCTTGAGGGATACCCCGCGGACACGATCGTGGAAACCGCCTCCAAAGGAAATTATGATATGATTGTAATCGGCTCAAGAGGTTTGTCGGCAGTCGGAAGATTCTTGGTAGGTTCCGTATCGGATCGGATCGTTCACCACGCGAACTGTTCGGTTATGGTCGTGAGATAAGAATCCGGAGGTTTCACGGAGGATCGTGGGAGCTCCTACAAAATCGGAAAGAATATTTTGCTTGAGAAAAGTATGATTTTCTGATAGAGGAAAATCTCCCAACTCTTTCCCTGCGACGCGATCCGTAGTGAGCGTTGCACTGAGTTAGCCCACCACCTCCACCCTAACGTAACTCAATGTTCCGCTTTCTATGGGTCGCGTCACAAGGGTGGGGCCCACAACTTTCACGGAGAATCGTGGGAGCTCCTACAAAGTCCTAACGAAACGATCGTTGTTTGAACGAAGAATTCGTTTTTTTTCGACTCGGAGTAGAATGAGAATGCGGTCTTGACTGTTGTCTTCCGCGATTCGGAGCCTTCGGCTTGATCGTTCCGGTAAAGTGCATTACATTTTCCGAATGGAATGGCTGCTGTTGATTGACTGGAATTTTTTGTCCGATCACTCTTTCTATGTCCCGCACAAAGGAACGTTCTTCTAAATCGCACAACGAAATGGCCACACCCCGGGTCCCCGCTCTTGCGGTTCTTCCGATTCTATGTACGTAACTTTCCGGAATATTCGGGATTTCGAAATTGATCACGTGAGAGATATCGTCGATATCGATCCCTCTCGCAGCGATATCGGTGGCGATCAAAGCCCTGATCTTTCCCGCTCTAAAATCTTCGAGAGCCCTTTGTCTCGCGGACTGGGATTTGTTTCCATGAATCACATCTACAGAGATCCCGTCCTTTCCCAATAATTCCGAAACCTTATTGGCTCCGTGTTTTGTCTTTGTAAATACGATCACGCGTTTTAGATCCGGATTCTTAAAAAGACTTTTGAGAAGATCCTTTTTTTTATCGGAATCCACAAACAAAACGGATTGTCGAATCAGTTCTACTGTGGAGGAAACCGGGGTCACCTCGATACGAACTGGTTTGACAAGTATGGTTGCGGCTAACTTTTCGATATCGGGAGGCATCGTAGCCGAGAAAAAAAGATTATGGCGTTTTTTCGGCAACATCGCGATGATCTTTCGAATGGAATGAATAAAACCCATGTCGAGCATCCGATCCGCTTCATCCAAAACAAAAACCTCCAATTCGCTGAGACTCAAAAATCTTTGATCGATCAGATCCACGAGTCTCCCCGGTGTCGCGACGAGAACGTCAACTCCGGTAGAAAGACTTTTCACCTGAGGACTTTGACCGACTCCTCCGAAGATGACAGCTGTCTTCAATTTCAAATGTTGACCATAAACCTTAAAACTGTCATGAACCTGAATCGCAAGTTCCCTTGTAGGAGTCAGAACCAAAACTCGCGCCTGCTTGGGAGAGGCCTTTCTTTGATTGATAAACAATCGATGAAGAATCGGAAGAGCAAAGGCCGCGGTTTTTCCGGTTCCGGTCTGAGCGCAACCCAAAAGATCATGGCCCTCCAAAAGGGGAGGAATCGCTTGAATTTGAATCGGAGTCGGTTTCGAATAACCTACGTCTTGGATCGAACGTTGAATGGGAGGAGCAAGAGGCAAATCGGAAAAATTTTCTATAGTGTGCAATGGGAACCTGAACTTGATTCTTCCAGATTTTGAGAGGATCCCCCAAGAGAATAGAAGAATAATTCCTCATCTTCCGGGTAAATCCCACGAAGTCCCTAAAAGCCGATTTACTAAAAATGAAAGAATCCAGATTCCCCTAAGCGGGAAGCGCATCCGGTCCGAACTCGGCTCCGGGAATCAATCGGACGCCTGGCAGATTTTTCCAATCCGGGTGATCTCCAATATGTCTGTAGGAATGTTCCCAAACGATACGATCCTGAACCACGAGATAAGCACCCGGCATTCTCAGAGAATTTCGCCCGGGAATCCCGTAAAAAAAACCTTTGAGAGTGGCTCTTGCGGTTGCCACTAAAACTTCCGGGCCGGCGAGCTGAAGCAAACCTGCGTTAGACAGACCGAGATCCTGATAAAATTCCACATTTGTATCGGAGACGACGGAAGCGTCTTCCCAGGTTCCCTCAAAAAAATTCCGGGTTTCTTCCAAGTTTCCCGGAAAAAAAAATAAAATCGGAGGAAAAGAAAGACAGGTTTCGGAAATTTCCCGGAGATCATGAACCGCCTCTCTGCTAAAAATACAGCCGGAATGTCTGAGAAATACCAAAAGACAAAGACGAGGAGGCAAACAAGAAAGAATGACCTTGTTTCTCAAGTGTATCCCAACCGTTTCCCTCGTTCTGAAACCTTCCGGAAGAAATTCCATACCTACAACCTACAGTATGCCCCTCTCAAACTCTCTTGTAAATCGATTGATTTCTTAGTTTTCGAAAAATTAATTGCATTTGCATGGAACTACTCACTCCCGATAAACTCGTTGCCATTTTTACTTTGACCCTGATGGAGATCGTACTCGGGATCGATAATATCGTTTTTTTATCGATCATAGCCGGAAAACTTCCCAAAAATCAACAAGCCAAAGCGAGAAACGTAGGCCTAACTCTTGCTTTGGGTTTTAGAATCGGATTATTATTCGCGGTCAGTTGGATCGCCTCCCTCACCTCTCCGTTATTTTCCGCATTTGATTTCGCGGTCACTGGCCGGGATTTGATTATGCTCGGAGGAGGACTTTTTCTCATCGCAAAAAGTACAAGTGAAATTCACGGAAAAATAGAAGGTTCCGAAGAAGATTCCAAATCCGCAAAGGAAAAGATTTCATTTTGGGGAGTCATCTTTCAATTGATACTGCTAGATATCATTTTTTCGGTCGATTCGATCGTGACGGCGGTAGGGCTTTCCGGAAATTTTCAAGTCATGGTTACGGCTGTCGTTTTATCCATGATTGTGATGTTGATCTTTTCGGGAACGGTCAGCGATTTTATCAACGAACATCCGACGATGAAAATTCTTGCATTGTCTTTCTTGATTATGATCGGGGCGATGTTGTTCGCGGATGGACTTCACTTTCACATTCCTAAAGGATACATCTATTTCTCGATGTCGTTCTCTCTTGGAGTGGAATTGATCAATATGAAAATCAGAAAAGGAATTTCTAAGAAACGTTGATTCCTACTTTGGAATTCCAGGAGGACCACTGCAGATTGTAGAATGGTGTAAACGTTTTCTTGGGACCTTTTTTTCTGAGCTCATTTAACAAACCCGCGTTCCAAAAACGATATTCCTGAAGAGCGGTCCTCGCCGCTCTCTCGCTAAGAACGTCCAAAGCGCCGGAAAAACTTTTCGCACCTTCCAACGTTTTCAATTCGTCAAACCATTCGTTCTCAAGTTTGGAGATTTTAGCCTCGACAACGCTTTTTGCGAAAGGATAGAATTTTTGGATCTCTCTGTAAAACTTTTCATGAGTCCACCACAAAGAAGTATCGAGCATCGCGCCGGGTTGTTCGAAATTTTTCTCTAAAAAAGTCGTCCCAGGAAATCCCGTGGGGATAAAAAGAGAGATAGCGGGAATCGATGTTCCAGTAAACCAAAATCGATTTTTAGAAACCTCGGTCTTAAGTTCCGCCACAAACGACCCGGTCGTACCGTTAGGCGTAATCGGTCCGGTTGCATGCAAACAAACAGATCCCATATCGGAAGAAGAAGGATAAAACGATTTTTTTAGATGCGGTTCTCCCTCCTGTCTCAAAATTTCCATCGCCGCCAGAGGAGAAAAGTTTCCTTTTCTTTCCTCTCCCATAAAGAAAGTCCTGGCTCTGCGGAGTTTGCACTTGCTAAAAAAGGTAAAAAACGAATCCGAAAAAGATTTTCGAAACGAAAATATTTCTCCTTTTTGAACCCAACCTTTTTTAAGAGCAAACTCGATCGCCTTCGGATGAATTTCATCAAAGTTATCTTCCAAAGTCAAGCCGTTGGAAATCGAATAAAATCCATCGATCTTTTTCCAAGCCCAAAATTTTCCAGCGGTTTCTAAAACAAATGCATCCTTTGAATCTGCGATCAAAAAACTGTTATGATAGTAAAAGGAAGAATTTCCATAACCACCGCAAGCATCTTGACCAAACTGTTCTAAAAATTGTAATATAATTTCTCTCGCCGATTCCGCGTTGGTCCCTCTCTCCAAGGCCAAACGGAGTAAATCCATCCCGGTCAAACCCTGATTCTTTTTTTCAAAAGGAATTTTTGTAAACACCGCTTCATTTCCGATCACCACACCGGAGGAATTCGCCCCCATTTCCGCACCCCACATCTGAAACGGTTTGGACAATATCACTTCCTGAGTTTGTTTTACGCCGGGAACGCTGATATACGTGCATTTGACTTCCGATTCCCCCGAACGGGCAGGAACCCTAAGCAAGGCCTGAGCCTCGTTCGGTTCCCGATCCGAATTTTTCCCAAAAATCATCGAACCGGTTCCGGTAAACGAAGGCGTCGCTAAAAATGTATCGCACATGTTCCGAAAAAATTCTTCGTTTTAGGAAGGTTAGCAAGCCGTTTTTGAAAGTAGAAGCTCTTACGAAATCCGGTTGTGTCCCGATTCTGGGAGTTCCCACAACCGGAATGACCCTGTAAAATGGGAACAAAATGATCGCTTTGGGAAAAGAAGACTTCAATTTTCGGATTGAGATAAAAAAATGAGATTGATTAAATACTTTATATTTAAACTATTAACTAATAAACTATTTTTCTATCAGTAGAAAAAATTGGAGAACAATTCATGTTTGAGACAATCTTCGCAACAAACTCGGATTTTGGTCCGCTTCTTTTGAGAATCGTGCTGGGCTTAGTTCTATTTCCTCATGGAGCCCAAAAACTTCTCGGATGGTTTGGGGGTTACGGCTTGAAAGGAACCATGGGGTATTTTACTGGAACGGCAGGTCTACCGACCATCATCGCATTTCTGGTAATCATCGGAGAATCCTTCGGTTCCGTAGCTTTGATCTTCGGTTTACTGACAAGATTTTCCGCGCTGAGTATCGCGGTAATTATGCTGGGTGCAGCCTACCTAGTGCACAAAGAACACGGATTTTTTATCAACTGGTTCGGGGCTCAAAAAGGAGAAGGTTACGAATTCCATCTCTTAGCAACCGGAGCCGCTTTGACCCTGGCGATCACAGGAGCAGGAGCTTATTCTGCGGACCAATGGATCTTGAGTTTACTTCAATAATCCATCGAATCAAAATTTAGAATCGATCACGATCTTTTGATTTAAAGGATTGTTTGCTCAAAGTGTCCGCAAAAAATCGGGCACTTTTGATCAAACCTCTGATAAAGTCAGATTCAATTTTTATAATCTACCTCGGAAAGAAAATGGAAGAGATAACACTTCGACAATCCATTCTAAGATCGCTTCTTTTGAACCTCTAATTCTTTCTTCTCAATTTTCGTTCTCAGTGTTCCTACAAAATTCTTTTGTAAAAAAGCTTGAAGCCGGACTTAAAGTCCCCAAAAGTATAAAATACGACTCTCTTCAAAGACAGGAGATCCGTATTTGATTGCTTCCGTAGCTTTCGGCGCGGCTTTTTGTAAGATCGAATAAATCTCACGCAACTTTTTTTGTGCTTCCTTGGGAGCGACATTTATATCTTCCGCAATGGTTGTTGGCTTAGGCTTTGACATAACTTTTTTATTTAAAAACACCAAAAAGCAGAACAAAAGCATCGATCCTTTTCATACAAAGTTACCGACACTTCCGAGTCCTTTTATTTTTAACCTATATGTTTCCATTTTTCCATATTTTTTTTCTCTCCGATTATCCAAAATACGACCACTGTAGAATGTGGGGAAAAGCCATTTTACGTCTTTCGCTTTTACGAAATCATTGTTCCATAAAATCAATTCCAAAACAAACCATTACAGAAGAGTTGAATCCTTTGGCAACAGCCAAACATTCTTATTTGCGGTGCATTTTCCCTTCAATCTCCTGAATACTTTTTTACCTAGAATAAAACCTAAGCTATAATGACTTGTTTAGCGTTTATTTACTTCGTCATTTCTAATCGAAAAACAGGATCCATATATTAATATTTTATCATATTCATAAATAACCAGAATTTTCGGCGCATTCTCGCAATCTCAATCAAATGAGCCGTATATCGACTGCGTATTTCTTTCCGCAGCGCAACCAGAGCCACCCTGTCATAAATTGTGTCATTGATCCAAGAATCTCATTCGATAAATAAAAAATACCTCCCACAAAGACGTCGATATTTTCGGCTTTATTTGATTCAACTCATATCGATTTCGCAGTATGCAATGCGTGAGTAATTGCAAAAGTAGACTGCAAGGATAAGTAAGGATTTCCTTATGCGATTTTTTATCACCGATGCAACGATGCCCAATCAGCAATCCCCCGTCAAGATCAGCAGTTTACATCTACCTTGACCAAAAATTGTCAAGTGCTTGTCGTATTTCATCTTTCTCAAACTTGTAATCCGGATCCGATTGAACGAGTTCAAGATAAGATCGAATCGCGGCACGTTGATCGGGATTCAACAATGAAAACTTCTCTTCAAGATGATCCGATTGTATTAGGGTAAATACCAAATCGAACCTGTAAATACCTTCCAAATCCGCGATCAAATAAGCAGGCAGATGAAAACGCATTCCCTCAGGATCAAAATAAGAAAGACTACAATTGCATCTATTTAAATCCTCTAGATTCAGGGCTTGCCAATTCGACCTTTCGTCCTTTGCCCGATACGCGGCGAGTTCTTCCTGAGTCGAATAACGGTCCAGACCTTCGGCTTCATACAGACCAATACCGGAACCCAAGTTGACTCCCCAAAATGCCCGTTGGATTTTTTTCTTCACGATTTCACGATCCGGTTGCGATTGATCATTCATCATTGTATAAGGCTACAAGTGCAGCTGCCTTCCTTATAGTTAAGTTTTCTTTTTCCGATAAGATTTTTTGTACTCGGGTCTATAAAAAAATAACTGCCCCATATGCCCATCTGCAAATTATCTGCTTGCAGATCTCCATCAGACAGTTGAAAAGCCTGTGGAAATATCGGCCAAGATTCGGGAATATGAACATTTAATCATACTCTTAACTGGTTTTTACTTTCTAAAAACTTTAATTTATAAATCTTAAGAACAGGTATTCATAGTAAACTCATTTTCAGTTTTCTATCTTGATCGTTTATAATTGAATTCCAAAACTTGCGAAAATCTCGATTTGTAAGCAAAAACAATTTCAGAATCGGATCCGTCTATAGAAAAAGACATATTAGAATTTGACCTACAGAATCGGTTATGTCTTCATCATTTGACTCCGATCAAATGGTTGTTTCCAATTTTTTCATACCCATTTTGAAACACGAATAACTCCAATTCGAACAAAGAAAGTAGGCGATTTTATTTAGAGCCTGTCCCAAAACTATCTATTCGTCATTCTAAGTAATATAATAGCGCAAGTAAGCTGCATTAATGCAACGTAATTTTCCTCTTTGGATTCTCAACAGGTCTTGATTGCTCTGAAAGCATTTAACCATGCAAAAGTTCTCTCGACAGTCCATCGAAAAGGTTTAAGTGGGGGAAAGTATTCTGGATTTTTTGAGTTTACCTTGTTCGGGATTCGGTATTGTATGCTTTTTCGATTTAACTCGTCTCGGATAGCTCTGCTTGAGTAAGCCTTGTCCAAAGAAAGAATTTTCGGCTTAAGATACTGATTATCCCGTCGGACTTTAAATTTATTTAATGTTGGGAAGATCAATTTTGAGTCGTGAGTTCCTGCTGGGCCAATGACAAAGGCTACAGGTGCTCCACGCCGATCGATGAGAATATGTCTTTTAATGCCTCTTTTGCCGCGATCCGTCGGATTTGGACCTGCGAAAGCCCCCCTTTTGGAGCCCTTGAAAAACTTCCATCGGCTGCCATTCTTTGGGTTCGTATCTTAACGACACGTTCGTAAAGTTCAAGTGCTTCTTTTTCTATCTTCTCAAAAACTCCGGCTTCTACCCATTCTTGAAACCTTCTATGTAATGTAGATTTACTCCCAAACATCGGAGGAATGTATCTCCATTGAACTCCTGTTCGGACTCGGTAAAATATTGCAGCCATTGCTTTCCGGTCATCCAATCTAGGACGACCTCCTTTACTACCATAATTCGTATTCTTTGGAAGTAATCGTTTTAACTTCTTCCAAATCTCTTCGGGAATGTCAAGATGACCTAACTCTGATTTCATAAGTCATGTATTAAACTTACAAAGGAAAGTACAAGCAGGTTTTGGGACAGGCTCTTAATAAAAAACAAGAATAGGACAGAAGAAGTTTTAGAAGTACTGTCCAAGTGAATACGATCACCACATATAATATTTGCATCACATGAAAATCTACTCCAAACCTTTGATATCCCCCGTTTTTTATCTTGAAGACTGGCAGTCAAGGAAGGCTCCTCAAAATACGGATCCAAAACTTATAACGAGGCGAGTTCTCGCCTGCTACGAAGGAAATCTTCGTACTTGGAAATTGATCAAAAAAATCTTCACGTTAGACGCCTTTTAGTAATCATAGATGCGATTTTCCAAAATTCGGATTTCTCAACTTGGTCCTGAATCATTTTAGGATCTTTTTGAGATAACTGAAACCCAAATTCGGATTGACCCTAAATATACCCCGTATAGTAATTTGGCTCATGACAACTGAAAATAATTCCAAACTTCTTATCAACCGGATTCATAGAATCAAGGGACAACTCGATGCTGTGGAAAAAAGTCTCCTTAACAATTCGATGGACTGCGAAAAAACGCTTCTCCTACTCAAAGCGGCAAGCCAGGCTATCAAAAAACTCGGGGAGGCCTTTGTTCAAGAGTATATGGATCGTTGTCTGATGGAGAATAAAAAAAAACCGGATATTGAAAGTATCCGAAGCGCGATCAAAGCCGCTTTCCTTTTGTAATCGTTCCTTTTGGCCATTTGAGCTAAGGCTCTGTATCTATTTGATCTTTCAGTTTTTTCTTTTAGAATTTGAAACTTTATTTTTCCTGGATCGGCCTTCGGCAATTTTCACCCTTCTCATATTCCGAAAAAATAAATCCTTCCGAAAAATAATTTGGAAACGGACTTAAGACCCACTCGAAATAGAATTACGAAAAAAACAACGGGTCCCTTCCCAGCACTCCTCACTCAAAAAACTCTCTGAATCGAATTTCGTAAAACCGACCTCGTTTTCTTTTTTAGAATATAAAAAAATGCTTTTCGAATCCACATACCCCATAGGGTATGGTACAATTCATATACCCCATAGGGTATAGCACAGGTGGCAAAAATGAAAAGCTGGCGTAGAGAAATACTATTTTTTTTAATCGGTGGCCCCGTATCATTGATCGGAGTTATATTGGGACTTTTCGTAAATCCTTGGGGTTTCGTTTTGAATTTCCTAGTAGGAGCCAAGATGATTCTCTTTGCATTTGCCGAATTTTATCCGATGTCGTTGATCCTCAAAGAAGGATCAAAATGAAATCACTCCTCGGAAAACTTCTAATCCTTTCCGGATTTATAACCTCCCCCTTCTGGGACGAAGTTCATGCTGAAACTATCCTTGAATTTTCGGAAGTTTGGTCCCGTATTCAAATCCAAGCGCCGTCTCTCAAAGCGAAAGCGCTCGAAGTAAAAACCGCAGAGATCTCCAAAGATCGAGCCAAAAAACATTGGCTCCCTAAAATTTACGCCGATGTCCGTTCGTATCAGACGAACGACCCTGCTTTGAATTTTATGGGAAAACTCGGACAAAGGTCCGCTACACAATCCGATTTTTCCACTGCGAGTGTTCGGACTCAACCTTCCAATTATCTTGATTCCAACAATCAACCTTATACGGGACTTAATTCCAATACTGCGAACATATTTGCGAAAGATACGCTCAACAATCCCGGAAGTCAGACTTACTCTAGGGGAACATTGGGAATAGAACTTCCGTTCTACGAGGGAGGAGCCAAATCCTCGGCTCAACTTATCCAGGAAAAAAAATTGAACGCCGTTTATGCGGAAGAGAAATACATTCGTTTCCGCGAATATTCTAACGCTGCCGTCGCTTATCAATCTATTCTTCTCGCGGAGGAAAATCATAAAGTCGCAAAAAATCTGCATCAAAAAATTTACGACTTTCTAAATCAATATCAGATAGGAAACCGATCCAATCTCGTTGGATTTTCGGGGTCTTTGGCTTTAAAATCATTGCAACATATATTAGAAGTTTCTAAAAGAGAACAAGAAATCATACAACGAAGCGCCGAAGAATACTTACAATTCCTTGCGGTCGACGTTCCTCCCGATTTTAAACCCAAAAAAATCCCTCTTCTAAGATTCGCCGACGAATACCTACCTCTTCCTGGCGATCAAGAAAGTGGACTAACTCCGCTTGCGGAGGCTTATTCGGCGTATGCCGAGGAGGCAAAAGAAGGTGTGAACTCAGAAAAGTCAAAATTTTTACCTAAAATTGCGGCTTATGCGGAAACATACGCCTACGACGGAAATCGGAATTTTGCAAATTCCTACAACGCAGGAATTTATCTTCAAATGAATCTACTAAATCCTTCCGACATAGGCGCGTTAGACGAAGCAAAGTCGAAGGCCGAAGGTGCTAAGAAAAAATCGGAGGAAATAAAACTCCGGGAGGAAAGTAGTTTTAGAATTCTTGTCAGCCAGGAAAAAAATCTTTCCGAAAATCTAAAATCCATATACGAATCCGTACGCTTACAAGAGGAACAATTGCAAGTTACCCAGAAACTTTTTCGGAACGGAACGATCCAGGCACCTCAACTCGCCGAATCGTTTTCGGCTATGGTAAACCTACTTAAAATGAAAATTCACTCCGAATCGGAATATCTAAGAATCCGAGGCGAACTCTCCATCTACTCAAAAAGAGGAAATTTCAATGAAAGATAAAACTCAAAAAACAGGTTTCGCAGGAAAGATCGCGCTTGCGTTTATTCATTCTAAGTTGACTCCCATCTTTATCCTTTCGAGCCTTTTTTTAGGAATCATCGCGGTCTATCTAACCCCAAAAGAAGAAGAGCCTCAAATTCCCGTTCCGATGATCGACATCCAACTTTCTGCTCCGGGTTTCAGTCGTTATGAAGTGGAACGCAAAGTCACAGAACCCATAGAAAGAGCTTTCTGGGGATTGGAGGGCGTGGAATACATCTATTCCGCCAGCGGAGATCACAATACGATAATCACCGTTCGCTTTCAAGTTGGACAACCGCTAGAACCGTCTTTGGTAAAAATTCATCACAAGCTGATGGAGATTCAGAAAGAACTTCCTCCAAATGTCCTGCCTGCAACCGTAAGGTCACTAACGATTGACGACGTTCCTTTTTTGGCTCTTACATTTAGCTCCGACCAAAGAGATGATTATTCCCTTCGAACATTAGTCGCTCCCTTGGCGAGAGAACTTTCGGGAACCCCCGATCTTTCCAAAGTGGAATTGTTGGGAGGAAGAAAAAAATCGGTTCGAGTAATTGCAGATCCCTTTCGAATGAATCGCTCAGGAATCAGCATATCCGAGATCGCGAATTCGCTTAAACTCAACGACACGTTTTTGCCTGTCGGTCAAAACTGGGGAAAGGAAAAAAAATACGACGTAGAAGTGGGAACTACGATTTCCAAATTAGAAGACGTACGCTCTCTTCCTGTCGCACAACGCGGAGGTCGCGTGATTCGAGTTTCGGACGTTGCCGAAATTTTAGAAGGGGCCCAGGAGCGAAGCAAAGAATCGATTCTCTATGACAAAACTATCGACGCAAAAGCCCGCAATTCCGTTACGATCAGCTTTGCAAAACGAAAAGGAACTAACGTGGTTCCGCTTTCGAAAGAACTTTTAGAAAGAGCTGAAGGTTTCGGTAAAAACCTCCCCGAAGACGTTAGGATGTCAATAATCCGAGACTATGGATCGTCTGCGGATGCAAAGTCAAAAGAACTCATCGAACACCTTTTGATCGCGACTGTGTCCGTTAGCATCCTTATCGCGCTTTGGATGGGACTTCGCGCTTCAGTCGTCGTTTCGATTGCGATTCCGGTAACCTTGGCTCTTACTTTAGCCCTCTTCTATTTCCTCGGCTATACACTCAACCGAGTTACGTTATTCGCTCTTATCTTTTCGATCGGAATTTTAGTAGACGACGCGATAGTAGTCCTGGAAAATATAGAACGGCATCTCAAAGAAAATCCGGAACGCGGAATTTTAGAATCCACCATCTCCGCTGTCTCCGAGGTCGGAAACCCGACCATTCTCGCTACCTTTACCGTAATCGCGGCGATCCTTCCTATGGCGTTTGTTCGTGGTCTTATGGGACCTTACATGAAGCCGATTCCAGTAGGAGCGAGTTTGGCGATGATTCTTTCCTTATTGGTTGCTTTTATAATCACACCTTGGATCAGTATCCGTCTTTTAAAAATCGAACACAAACGATCTGAAAAAGAAAAAATTTCCAAACTCGATAAGATCTATATCCAAATAGTAAATTGGTTGCTGGCATCGAAAGCGAATTCCCTCAAATTCGGAGCTGGAATTGTAGGACTTCTTCTCCTTGCCTCTTCCCTGATTGCGTTCAAAGCAGTAAAAGTAAAAATGCTTCCTTTCGATGACAAGGATGAATTTCAGATTCTGATTGACTTTGATCCTAAAACTCCTTTGTCAAAAAGTATTGACCGATCCAAAATTCTCGCCGAAGGTATATTGAAAAATGATAATGTAGAAAAAGTCCAAATTTTCGGAGGAGAATCGGCTCCGTTTTCTTTTTCAGGAATGATAAAACACAGCTTTCTTCGAAAATCCGATTGGCAGATCGATCTTCACGTAGTTCTCAAATCTAAGAAACAACGTTCGATCAAAAGTCACGAGATCATCGAGTCTTTAAGAAATGAGATTGCAAACTTCGGAAGAATGGAAAACGCGATCACCAAGGTTTTGGAAATCCCTCCCGGTCCTCCGGTTTTGGCAACCTTTGTCGCAGAAATTTACGGACCAAACGAGGAAGAACGAAAAAAAGCGGCATTCGAAATTCATAAAATACTCTCGGAACAGGATGGAGCCGTCGATTTGGATTCGAGCTTAAGACCCGGAAGACCTATAATCGTCTATCCGTTCGATTCTAATCTAGGGGGAGTTTTGGGAGTTCGTTCTGAAACGATTGCCAAAGACGGGCAGTTGCTTTTTTCCGAAACGCAGATCCTTTCCCTATCGGAAGCGATTCATCCGGAGGAGATCACGGTCGATCTTTCGGTCACTGATCGAATTCGTTCTTCACAAAACCCTTTTAAACAGATGAACGTGACTTCAATGGAAAGCGGTTCGATTCCATTAGAAAGTGTATTAAAAAATCATTATGTTCATGAGAGTCTGACTTTAAACCGGAAAAATCTAAGATCAGTAGAATACGTTACCAGCGAATTTTACGGAGAAGAGGAAGCTCCGGTTTACGGAATTCTTAAATTAGCGGAGAAAATCCAATACCCTACCGGAACCTCGGAAACTCCGCGTAATACAGACCAAGTGTTTGTAAAATGGGATGGAGAATGGTTTATCACCTACGAATCCTTTCGAGATTTAGGCGGGGCGTTCGCGCTCGTAATGATCCTCATTTATGTGTTAGTACTCGGCTGGTTTAAAAATTATTTCCTACCTTTGATCATCATGGCTCCGATTCCGATTTCTCTGATCGGAATTATTCCTGGGACCTGGTTTATGGGAGCTTATTTCAACGCGGCATCGATGATCGGTTTTATAGCAGGCGCAGGAATCATAGTTAGAAACTCGATCATTCTCGTCGATTTTATCGAGTCCGAAATCCGTTTGGGCAAACCCCTCAAACAAGCAGTGATCGACGCGGGTGTAGTTCGATTCCGGCCGATGCTCCTCACTGCATCCGCAGTCGTGGTGGGAAGTGCCATCATGCTCCTGGATCCGATCTTCCAAGGATTAGCGGCTTCCTTGATCTTTGGGGAAGTGGCCGCTACAATTCTGAGTCGGTTTGCGATTCCCACGCTTTACTACTGGTTTTTGGGAAAAAATCGAGTTCAAGAACTGGTTTCAGAGGCCGCGTAACGCGAAGAAAGAAGAATCTTTCATTGGATTCAAAGAAAACAAAAGAGAGTAGCTTATAGTATGCGATGAATTTTAACCGTATTTCTTCTTTTTCAGAGAACCAAAAATATTGGTCAGGGAACGTTTTAGATCAGTTGAGAAGGTTATTTAGATATTGAAAAAGAGAATTAATTTAATCTTAGATCAGTTTGAAGGAACTCAAGTCGAATTTGGCAAGTCAATAGGTAAATCAAAACTGCGTGTATTAAAGATTGAGTCCAATTCCAAATTTTGATGAATATTCCTGCAACGACCAACGATGGGTTTCTTTTTCCTTTAAAGAAGAAAACTCAAACTCCTTGGAATATGCATCATAATTAGTTCCAACCAACTCCCCCAATAAATAGACTCGATTTGTAATAAAATATCTGGAACCGATAATGAGACTGCTTTGAAATATCTTAGAATTAGATATCGAATCTCGACCAAAACCGAATGAAAACCTTATATACGGATCAAAGGACGAACTTTCGAGAAAATGATACGAAAAATGAAGGTTCATCGTTCTTATCTTTGCCAATTCGTTATTATGATAAGTAAGATACGGAAGTAAAATTTCAACTTTGGTCAACTGATCATAGGTAATATTTTGCAACCCCGGAACAATCGTGCTAAGAATACCGGCTTCTATTCCATACTCAAATTTTGTAATGGAAAGATTTGACGCCTGAAACTGAGCATCATTCAAACTAAAACCGATGCCAAATTTTGATTTCATTACATATTCAAAGAGGAAAGAAGAATTCTGGCCGCTGATCGTCGGTTTGGGTGCCTTTTCAAAAGCATAATAACTCAATAGTTTATCTTCGGCTGTTCCGTTCGCCGCGTAGAATCCAAAGATATCTAAATTATGATAGGTCACCTCTCGATTCATTGCGTTATTATCGATTTTAGTCGGATTACTATTTAAATAATTAAATCCTTCGCCGTATGCGATTTCAAAAAAATACGGTCCTTTTTTTGTCTCCGATAGTAGCGATGCATGAACCAGAAAGATGAAAATAACGAGCAGTGTTTTTTGCATCCTAGTTCCCTTAGAATTGATTTTACAATCTTTCATAATTTCATCATTGTCACTGATTCCATACGAATCCTACCAACCCCTATCTGATTTTCAAATTGCGAATCGGAGAATGTCGTAATTCCACAGGGTCACATACAATTCTATGACTACAAAACCCAATCTCAGACATCCCCAAAGACATTTCTGCCTAAAGTAACTCGAAGAGCTTCCTACAGGCAGAGCTTTTCTTTTATATAATCATTCCAACACATTCTGCCTGTAAGCCGGATTCTGTCCTCTCCGAAGAGAGGGATGGCCATTTATCTTGCTCCGGAAGTTACCGACCGGAGTCCTTGCTCTCTACCCACGGCCCCGCGGAAACAGCTAAAGGCCGCCTATTTGAGATTGCACCCGGGAGGGTTTACCATTCCCGCCTTCTCTCGAATTCGGAGGTGGGCTCTTACCCCGCCATTTCACCCTTACCGCGTCTGGATTGCCCCTACGCGGCGGTATCCTTTCTGTTGCACTGTCCATACCCTAACCCCTAGGATCGCTCCCAGAGGCTAAAATTCCGGGAGTTACCCGGTCCCGTGTTTCCTGGTGTCCGGACTTTCCTCACCCTCTTTCTTTCAAAAGAGAAGCGCGACCATCCGGCAGAATGCTTGGTTTAGACGATTTCTAGGAACGATCCTCAAAACCAGAAAAAAAGAAAGAATCCAAAAACTTTTCAAAGATTTTGGCACACCACTTGCATATATCTATACATAACACAGGTTTCGGGGTGATAATATGAACAAGATAGCAACAATTGCTCTTTTTTTAAGCATTTCTACTGGAATTTACGCTATGCCAGAGGCGCAGAAGGTCGAAGAAGAGCTTATTAAGTTTACACCAGAAAGCGAAATTCAATTGGCAAACAAGCTAAGCGCCTTAGGAAGCCTAAAACAAAAAGTGAGAGACTATCATTCTGCAATTGAACTTTACAATCAATCGCTTACAGTTCGCGAAAAGATGGGAGAAAAAGAATCTTCCGGTTACGCACTGGTTCTTTATCTCAAATCTATTTCCGAATTCCGCCAAGGAAAGTCCTGCCAGGCGCTCGAAAACATCAAGAACGTAATTTCCATCTACCAAAAAATCGGGGATATCGATTCCGCCTTTAACGCGGAAGAAGAAGCCTTTAAGAAATACCAAGAAGCTTGTTCCATTCATATGGAAAACGTCGCAAGAGCGCAATAGCATCCTGCTACCCTCCTTCCGAGATGTTTCCTGAATTCATCCCATCTCTAGTTCTAACTGACTTGGCCCGCCCGTAAAGGGCGGGATTTTTTTGATTTGACTCTTCCCGTTTCAAGACTAATCTGAAATTCCGAATCTTGACGTTTTCTGACTCCTACCGTCGTCTAACCAATTCGGTATAAAAAATAATTCGGAGCCGCCTATGAAAATAAATTACAATTGGAAAAACGTAGATCATTCCAAAGCCGCCGAAGAATACGCGGACAGCAAATTGGATCGAGTTTCGAAATATTTGCATTCAGTCCAAGCATTTGAAATTTCTTTTGAAATGATTCATGGAGAAGTTTCTGCAAATCTGAATTTACACGGAGACGGAAATAAATTCAACGCGCAAAATTCCAGTAAGGATATCTATGCTTGTATCGACGGCTTGGAAGACAAAATCGTAAAACAAGTCAGCAAACATCACGATAAAAAAGCAACCCACTAAAACAGCGCACTCCGCTAACCTTGATCAATCCGGTGTATAACACCGGATCCACAGTTTAAATCAGAATTCCTCAATGTCCTTTTCCAGAAAACTCGAAGAAGCAAATCAATATCTATCCGACGGCGATTTCGAAAAAGCCAAGAAGAATTTCGATCTTCTCTTAAACGAAAACCCGGATCATCCCGAAGCCATCGCCGGTTATTTTATATCCTCTTATTGGGACAATCGATTGGATCGAATCCACAATGCAAAGGAGGGAAGAGAAAGAAGTCTTCTTCTTGTTCAGTCCTTTTCCGAATTTCAAAATGCATTTGATCTGCGAAAGTTTACAGGAACCACTTCGTTTCAAAGTATTTCAGAATCCATTCTATCCGAAGCCGTAGAACAGTTAAAAATTTCCGTTCAAAGGGAAGGTTTACACTTTCAAGATCCGAATGCTCTTCTCGGACTCATTCGAGAATTGATCCGCTTTCGGGATTACAAAAACGCTTTGGAGATTCTAAACTATTCCTCTTCCGTCGAAAAAAATTCTCCCGAATTTCTCTATCTTCGTGCCGAATCCCTTTATCAAACCGGAGAGGAAAGAAAATCACTGATTCTTTATAGAGAAGCATTTTTACGAGATCCGTCCGCCGCTCCTCTTGTCGTTCTCAAAGCGGAACCGATTTTGTTTTGGATGGAAAAACTCCGTGATTCTTACAAAGAAGAATCGGATCTGAAAGAAGTCCTGCCAGTTGTTTTAGCGGAACAGGGGATTTTTGAAGAGACCAGAAATTATTCCGAAAAGGAAGTTCTCGGTTTTTACCAAAACCTGGTGCGCCTAAAAGATACTCTCAATTCCAGAAAGGATCTTTATGATTTCAAAATTCGATGCAGAATTTTACAGCACGCCTGTTTGATCTTGGATATTTATAGAGGAATGCAGTACAGCGAAGTTTATCAGGAATCCAAAAGAATTCTAGACAATGTCGATCCTGGTTTTTTTCAAAGACGCCAGGATGGAATCAAACGTTAGATCTTTTGAACAACCCTTTCAAAAAATTGGCTTCGTAAACCGACCACCCTAACCGCAAAACCGTTTTCAAGCAAAGTGATCGGTAAAATCGTTTCTCCGATCCATGCTGTCGGTCCTTCTTGTATTTTGAATCGCAGGAGTTCCCACATTTCAGTAGAAAATCTGCATTCTGCGGAAATCCACCAATCTTGAAATCGCAGGAGTTCCCACATTTCAAACGAACTACAACAAAATTCAAAAAACGAAATCAAGTCACTGAAGAGATTTTAGAGTAAGAATTTCCGATTCGATTTGCCTCCCGTTTTAGGAAAAAATGAATCCCTTAGGAAACGGGAAACGACAAATCGAATCGAGGAAAGCTGATGTTTAAGAAAAAGGATTATTTACTCTGAGTCAATTCCAGGATTCGACTGAGTTCCTCGGAGGTTCTCAGATCTCCCTTTTCGGAAAAATATCTCTGTAGAAAATCCAAGGTCTTCTTTGCTTCCACGTTAGATGGAATCTGTTTGAGATAGATTTCGTCTAGCTCACTCTGAAATTTACCGGAAGAAGGAATATCCTGAAAGTTACCCACTTCCGCTTGTCCGAAAACGGTCCCGGAACGATCGCCCTGAACCGGAGTATTCGAAGTTTGAAAACGATTGTAAGTTACAAAGATAAGTGCGAACGCCAAAATGGCGGAAAAAGAATATTGCAACCCTCGATTGACAAAAATACCTTCTCGAAACAATTCCCAACTTTTCAACGGTTCCGGCTGAATTTGTTGGAGCTGATTTTTCAATCGGATCGAAAATTCCTCACTCAAAGAAATGGAACGAAGTTCCTTGTCTCTCAATTCGGACATCGTCTTAATCAGAGAATGCTCGATTTTGAGCAGATCCCCGTCTTCTCGTTTGAGAAAATTCGGAACCCTAAATTTAGACTGTAAACGTTTCATCTTCATTACCTAAAATACCCTTCACCCTTACCATCTTGTAAAATCAAGTGTTTCAAAAATTCTTTTGCTTTAAAAAGTCTGCTCTTTACGGTTCCTACGTTGGTCCCAAGAACTTCCGCGATCTGCGCATAAGACATTTCTTCAAAATACCGAAGCTCGATTACCTCTTTATAGAGATCTTCCAACTCGTTGATTTTTTTAATTAGATAGTCCGACTCATCACTAAGTTCAATTTTTTTTTCAAAACCGAGTCGATCATCCGTTACCTGGTATTCCTTATCATCCATGGAATTTTCTTTAGCTCGTTTCCTTTTCGCTAACAAGTCCTTGGATTTGTTGACAACGATCCGATACAACCATGTATAGACTCCGGATTCCGCCCTAAAGTTGCGAATAGAACGATATCCTGAAATCAATGCATCCTGAACGATGTCTTCCGCGTCATCCCCATCTTTGACCATAGAAATGGCTTTTCGAAACAATCGTTCTCGAAACGGACTGACGAGCTGAATATATGCCTCATCGTCCCCTTCCTTGATTTTTTTTAAAAGGGAGATTTCGAGTTCCCGTAGAGTCGGCTTTTTAGCAATGATTTGTTTTTGGTCCATGCGTGTAGAAGATAAATTCCTAATTCAAGGATCTCCGAGGAAGCGCAAATGGCAATCCGGAAAATTGGGTCAAAGTGAAATGATTCTACGGATCCTGAAGAGACAAATTGATCAATACGAGAGTTTCAGTCAGCACAAGGGGAGCTCGAAATTGAAGCCCATATACATATCTGTCCTTGTTATCGATGGTTTCGGGTCCGGCCCATACGATATCGCCTTCGAACTCCAAACGTTTACTCGATTTTTTTTCGATAACGGCTCCATACACAGGTTCCATTGGATCCAGATCCTCTCCGGTCAAGATCAGACAAATTCCCGTCTCCGAAATATTCCCCAATTTAGCGTGAAGCGTGATCAAACCGAATTCGATTTGGATAATATAGTCCGCATAACTACCCGGATGGTATCTATGACTTCTCGGCTCTTGATCTGGATTTCCGGACATTCAGATCAGGGTTACAACGGAATGAATGTTTGTCCAGAAGGTTTTTAGTCGATGATAAATCTGTATTTATCATCCGGTCATTTCAAGATTCAAAGTAAGAGCGAAGTGGTTCCGTTAGTCGAGAGTATTCGTTACAATCTTAAAATTGAAAGTAGATAAACGGCAAATCCAAATCAGGAGTAAGAAGCGCGAGTCCAACCGCGATGATCGGATACAGGGTAAATTCAAGCCAGACAGGCGGATCCCATTGTTTCTTTTTTTCGAAGATCAAATATCCGAGCCACTGTCCGAGCGCAATACAAATAAGAACGGGAATTCCGGTTTTGAGCATATAAGGTCTCAGCCCGCCTTCGGTATATACGAACATTCTACTAAGCATGATCCATTCTTTTGTCAAAGATTCCGCTCGAAAACAAGTTCCCACAACAACGACCAACACGTTGGTAATCATAATTTGTATCGGAATCAAAATCTTATCCGGAAGGAGTTTAAAATTAGAAAAGTATTTCTCTTTGAGACTTCCGTAAACGGCTTCGATCAATAACAATGTTCCCTGACAGGTTCCCCAAAGAACAAAAGTCCAGTTTGCGCCGTGCCATACTCCGGCGACAAACATTGTAAACCAAAGATTAAATCTATGTCTGAATACTCCGGCCCGATTTCCACCTAACGAAATATAGACGTAATCTCGAAGCCAAGTTGAAAGAGTAATATGCCAGCGTCTCCAGTGTTCCGTGATACTTCTCGCCGAAAAAGGCATTCTAAAATTTTCCGGAAGTTCGTAGCCTAAAAGCAAAGCAGCGCTATACGCCATGTCCGTATAACCGCTAAAGTCACAATATATCTGAGCTAAAAAAAGCGTCGCGGCAAGACATAACGCAGCGGTCCCGAAGTTTTCGGGGTTTTTAAAAACCAAATCAACGATAGGAGAAATGTTATCCGAAAGAACGACCTTTTTGATATAACCCATAATAAAAAAACGAATCGCTTTTCGAAACGGAATGTCAGTCAGGTTCTTAACCGTATCCATCTGAGGAAGGAATGTTTTCGCGGTTACGATCGGCCCCGCGACGAGTTGCGGAAAAAAAGAAACAAAAAGAGCAAACCGCAAAAAACTTTTTTCGGGTAAAATTTGACCGCGATATACGTCGATCGTATAACTCAAAGATTGAAATGTATAAAAGGAAATTCCGACTGGTAAAATGATCTGTAAAATCGGAAGAGCGCTTTTGATTCCGAAGTTGATCAGAAATAGATTGATCGAATTCGCAAAGAAATTATAATATTTGAAAAAACCAAGGATAAAGACAAGATTGAGAATCAAACTGACAGTAATCAGAATAAATTGAGTGTTTTTGTTTCTCGAAGCGTGAATTCTTTCTGCGAGAACGAAATCGATCACTGTAGAAAGAAGAATCAATCCTCCGAATCTCCAATCCCAACTCATGTAAAAATAATAACTGACTATGAGAAGAAAGTAGTGAGTAACGGTAAGAGCTCTCTCATTTTTTCCGAAGAAATAAGGAATTACATACCAATAAATCAGGAAAACGAAGACGAAAAATACGAAAAATTCTAAAGTGGGAAAAAGCAAACCTTCCGCTCCTGATGATCATCTCATATTTTTCAGTATTGAGATCCGGTCAAGAAAATATGATCCATCCTGATTCTTCGTGAAACTCGAATTTCCCGTTTAAAAAAAAGAAAAATCTTGCATAATTTTCGATCAAGAATTCAATTCTCTGAAATCTGATCTTAGGAGTTGATTTTTCATGCAACAAACAAAGTTTCGTAAAGCCCTCGTAGCTCTTCTCATTCCGATGATTGCTCTAATTTCTTTCGCAAATTGTTTTGGTAAGTTTGCAATCGTAAAGAAGGTTTATAACGTAAATGAGGATTTCAACATAGGAAGTGGTCTTTTTGCTAAAATGATAAAAACACTGCTTATGTATTTTCCGTTTGGTATTCTTTACGGAATCGGCTTTTTTTTCGATCTATTTCTATTCAATCTAATCGAATTCTGGTCCGGAAGCAATCCGGTTGGTCTAAACGAATATGACCAAGATGGAAAGTATGTAAAAACTCTGGAAGAAAACGGAGAAAAACTAACGCTGACTTATTCTAGTTTCGGAAGCCGATTGGATATGACCCACGAAAAAGACGGCAAAACTCAAAGCCTGACCGCACTTCGTTCCGAAAAAGGAAAATTCTTTGTAGAAAAAGAGGGAAAGCTGAAGGAGATCGTTGTTACTTCCGAAACGGTAGGATCCCAAATCATTCTGAAAATGGCCGAACAGGGTAAGCTCAAATCTACTAAAGTAATCGATGCGAAAACTTTCAGCGATCTGGAAAGAAAACTTTCCTCCGAATCTCTTTAAGATTTTTTATCAAAATCGATCAGGGTGGGAACACCCTGATTTTTATTGAGCCGCTTTTACTCGATCGGGAAGTTTTAACACACCAAACTTGCCAATCTTTCTTTTTGCAAACCAGCCTTGATTGACTTCCAAAGCAAATAAAACTTTTTCACTCGAATGATACAGTTCCTTGGTTTGATTGGGTTTCATATCGTGAATGTCCGTGATTCTACGATCCCGATTGAAGTATGCGATACTCAGAGGAAGAAACGTGTTCTTCATCCAAAAACTCAAATAGTTCGGCTCCGAAAAAACGAAAAGCATTCCTTCGTTTTCACCCATCGATTTTCTATACATTAAACCCTTAGCTCGATCCTGGGGGGTGTTGACCACCTCCACAAGAAGCGGATACTCGTCCACGTAGATCGTGATTTTTTCGAGATCGGCTGCAAAAACGTTATGCGAAATTACAAACGTTAAACTGAGACTAAGAAAAATTTTAAATCGGAATGGGAACATGGTTACTTTTTTTAAGACTATATCAAGCGATCAGAGGCAGTTCCAAAAAAACTTTTCAGAAATTGTAATTTCAGAAAATACCAATCTGTAATAAAGAACAATCTCTCGATTTCCCTGCGATGCGATCCTGTTTTGCGATTCGGTGTAACTCAGCGTCTCAAACTCAATGCGTCGCTCTTGAACGCTGATCCTTAGAGAAGCGTTCATTGAGTTTTACTGGATCGCTCCGCAGATAGAACTCGAAGTTTTCGTTTTAAAATTTAGCCGGTCTTTTTTCCAAGAATGCAGCCATCCCTTCTTTGGATTGTCCGCCGTCAAAACAGGAACCGAACGCTTTTTCTTCGATAGAAATCCCTTCCTGGAGAGAAACGTCGAGTCCTTGTTGAATGGTCTTTTTAACAAGCGCGATCGCCTGCGGCCCTTTTTTCAAAATGGAATTTGCAATCGTTTTACAAATTCCTAATAGATCTTCTCCCTCTTTTACGAGCTTGTTGAGAATCCCCAAACGATATCCTTCTTCTGCGGTTATCATATCGCCGGTCACTACGAGTTCGATCGCCCTTCCATAACCGATCAGACGAGCCAGCCTTTGAGTTCCGCCAAATCCGGGAACAAGACCTAAGGAAACTTCGGGAAGTCCTAATTTTGCTTTTTCGAATCCGACACGAATATCGCAAGCGAGAGTAAGTTCCATTCCTCCTCCGAGAGCAAAACCGTTGATCGCGGCGATCGAAACGATTCTGGATTGATGCAGTTTTTGGAATACGTCATTTCCTAACTTGGAAAATTCCTGTCCTTGAGAAACGTTCAAATCTTTCATCTCGGCGATATCCGCACCTGCTACGAATGCTTTTCCTTCTCCGGTGAAAATCATCACTCGAATACTTTTATCTTTTTCCAGAGCTTCGATTTCCTGACCAATCTGAGTCAGGAGTTCTCTGTTGAGAGCGTTGAGAGCGCTGGGTCTTTGAATCGTTAAGATTGCGATCTGATCTTCTTTATTTACGTTGATTAATTTTTCACTCATTTTTTTTACTCCACTTCCACGATGAGAAAGAGGGTGTCATCCTCCAATACTACGTCTCCAAAAAACTTTTCCACGGCCTTTTGAACCTTTGCTTTAAATACGTTCAATTCTTTTTCGGATCGGTTCTCATTCAATATTTCCAGCAGGCCTTCTACTCCAAGAAGTTTTCCTTCCCCATTCTTGTTTTCTATCAGGCCGTCCGTATATAAAAAAAATCGATCCCGTTCCACAAGAGGGAGTTTGATCTGTTCTGCGATCGGCTTTTTGATTCCAAATCCGAGAATCGCCCCTTCGGTTTCGATCTCATGAAATTCCTTTGTAAAAGAACCGTGAATCAGATACGGATGTCCCGCATTGGAAAACGTAACCTCTTTCGAAATAAAATCCAAAAACATATAAATCGCGGAGGCATGATAGGATTGAAATTGTTTTTGAAGAGAATCATCGATATAATCCATCAAACGAGAAGGATGCACCTTCAAAATATAGGGCATAGTGGAAACCATGATCTTTACCATGGACGCAACCAGAGCGGATGCGATCCCATGACCTGCGATATCCGTTAGAAAGATTCCGGTGTTTCCTTCCCGAAGTTGAACAAAGTCAAAAAAATCGCCGCCGATATGATTCGGAGTGATTCTCATCACATCGTATTTGATTCCTTTGATACTCAATCTACCTGGAAACAGATTCTCCTGAACCTGCTTTGCAACGATCAGATCTTGTTGGATGTATTTGTATTCAAGGTCCAATTCGGAAGAAATCGAAATCAATCTTTTTACAATGATCACAGAAAACGTGCCGATGATAATACAGAGAAGATAGACCACGTCCGGCACAAAAAGAATTCTCGGAAAATCATCCACACCGAGTTCCATGCGTTTGATCGTTACAAAACCGATATGCAGACAAATCGCGATCATCCCCGTAAAAAAACAGGAACCTTTTTTCAAACGAAACATCTGAAAAATTACGATTAACGAAATGAGTAAAAAGTAATTATTATAAATCTGTAGACTTTCCAAATCCTGAAAACTGTAAAAGGATTCGTGAAAGAGATTCATCATCAAAAAAATAATCGCGAAGTTGGAGATCTGAATCACCCAGGAAAGAAATTTTTCCTGAAAGGAAAGCACCAAACTCATCACGTTGATCAAAAAAATGACTCCGAGATAGAGCACCCCTCTTTCGGAATTTCTTACTTCCGGAATCGCAAGAGCGGGATACATCGTAAAATGCAGCAAAAAAGCGAGCCGTATAAACGACTGATCGATCCTAGTTTGATCCTTCCAGGCCTTTGCTTCGCTATAATTGAATTCCCTTTCAAAAAATGTGAAAGGGTTTAAAAAGCCGGATCTAAATCTATTGAATTGTTTTATCCAGGTCATACCGAGTAATTTCCGATCCGGAAAGATAAATTTTAATATTCCAACCGGATTCCAAATATTGATCCAGTTTTTCGGAAACTTCCAGGGCTTCTTTTTCGTTATTTACGCGAATAAAAAAAGAACCGGAAGTCGCTTTATAGTTATAAGGGAATCGTTCGTTTAACAAAAGAGTGACTCTAACATGATCCCGACGGGTATCAATCACGATATGAGAGACATGTTTCCGATTGATAATTCTCTCATGAATCGGAAGACTCCAAGGATTGGATTCCGCAGATAAAAGAGGAAATACAAATAAAAACATCGGCAACAGGAAATAGAACATCATTGTATCTGGATTTCCCGAACCTTGGGAATATTGAATCCAAATTTACAACTCTCCCGGATTAGCGCAAACCATTCCGTCGACGGTTCCTTTTTTTTTCCAAATTCAAATCGTTTCCGATTCCGATTTGCATTTTTCAAGGACCTAAGAAAAATCTTTCTTATGCATTTATTTCCCCGATATGTCTTGGAAAAACATTTCCGAATATTATGGATTCTGACGGCTCTTTCCTCTTTCTTCTTTTGCAAACCCTCCTCCTCTGCAATCGGAAATAATCCCTATTTCGAGCTATTTGCGAATCATAAGATAACACAATCCGGGCGCTACCAAGGGCCCGAAAAAAATTGGGAAACCAGGATCTCAACTTTGGATTCTGTGGAGCAAAATTTCATTTTTGAACTAAATAAAATCGACGGTTTTGAAGATTCTCCGCAACCGGAAACCGATCCGGAAATTTGGAAGAATCGTCTTGCCCTTGTTAGAAAAAATCTTCCTGCATCGATCAATTCCATCATGGATCAAATTCTTTTAAAGGTTGTTTTTTGTCGAAATCTAGGCGGAACCGGTGTGAGTAGTTTCGTCTATGATTCTCAAAGGCCGATCGGCGGAGTTGTGTTTTTAGATACCGAAATGTTGAACCAAACCGCGAATGATTGGATCACAGCAAAGGAAAACTCCCCCTTTCGTTCCGGCTCCGTCGATTTAAAGTTAAAAATCGAAAGGGATCCAAAGAATGATATCGTCTCCGCTTTGGAATACATTCTGCTTCACGAGGTCGGTCATATTCTTTCCGTTACCCAAAAAATCGTTCCCGATTTCCGAGATAAAAATCGCAACTTTTCAAAGCATGAATTTTCAAAAGGAATTTGGGAAACGGAAACCGAAAGTCTTTTGGATCCCGATTTTCCGTTCCGAAAAAGAATCCGATTTTATACCAAGGAACCGATCGATCTTTCGAGTAACTGGGACCGTATCTATCCGATTTTGATTACGACCCCCTTTCCTACTCTTTATTCCGCGATGAACGGGGACGATTTTTTTGCGGAATCCTTTGTATCCTATGTTCATACGATTTTGCAAAATAAGATCTGGAATCTGGAACTGAGACAAAACAAAAAGAAATTGTTCGAAATGGAAAATGGAATCGGAGAACGCCGCTGCAAAAAACAAAAAGAATTCTTGGATCGTTTGTTTCAAAAAACGCGTTAGACGAAATTAGAATGCACAAATTTGATTTCTCAAACTTACCGCAGAGTTTTCCGAATTTAATTCCAGGCCGTTGGAGTTCCATTTCCTCCGTAAGATGATCGGGGCGCGAAGTGTCTCGTAGAAATTCTTACCACCAAGGACCTCTGACAACGTTTATTCTTTCCGAATCATCTCAGATGATTCTTTCTCAAGAATCGTTTGTTTACGATCTTTCTCCGATGCTCCGAAGAAAATTCTATATAGAAAAAGTTTTTTCGATTCCACTCAACCACGGCGCTTATCGGAGATGAGGTAGTTCACCCCTTTGAATCCTTGGCTTTTTAGACGTGCTAAAAAATTGCCGACTCTCCTTCTTTTCCGGATCCCTACAGGAAACGGCTAAAATTGACCAAAATAAAATCTCTTTTGTTTTATAACTTTTGCTGTATTGAGATGTTAGAATACAAAAGAAATTTTTGTATTATGGAAATAATTTATTATTGATTCTTTTTTGCGACGACAAAAGGCTGTTTGATATACTTTGTATCAATAAAAAATATTAAGAAATTCACTTTTGATTCTCAAATGTTTTTTAAATTGCAAACAGATCCAATGAGAGGAGCGATAAAATGAGAAATAGTTTTATTTTTTTAATTATATTTTTTCTAAATCTAAACTGTTTCTTTCCGATTACGAATGGATTGTATCGATGGATCGAATACAGAGACAGAAGCAGCTCCAAGGATTTTTCTAAAATTACTGGAGTCAAGAAAATGGGGTTTATAAAATTTTCACAATATCATCCAAATCCAGAACCAAAACCATGCGCCATCTATTCCAATAGTTATATCAACAAAGTTACCTATTCTTGCTTCTCTGATGGTAGTAGCCCCGGAAAACTAATACACTCGAAAGAGTTGATAGATTTTCAGACTTTCTTATCCAAATACGATTCAAAATTGAACGCTGACCAAGGCCGATTATATTTTGCTTATTATAATTATAATAATTTGAACGTGGATAAGGATGCTAATCATCCATTGGAAAAAAAGTCAGTTACATTGACTCCTTATTTTCAAGATTGCTGCGACGAACTAGGCTTCGTCGAGCTTGGTAGGGCGATCGATATCAAAAAAATTTATTTAGTAAACGAACGATTTTTGTATTTCGTAGAAAATGATCATACTTTTTTTTCGGTTTCAATTTCCACGGTCAATCATCAAGTATTACCCTATGGACGATCCGCTAACTTAAAAAATCGCAATGATCTACTTTATAACTGGAGTGCGGGTTATTCCTTTACAGGGGATAAAATGAATGCCAATAAAATACTAGTCGAGGAAAAGCTTCCACAAAATCGAATCGAATTAAAAATCCAAGAGGAAAATCCCGATTTGGTATTTCTTTTTCTTCCGCAAAATATTTCTCCAAACGTATATATGATCAAATTAAAAGAAGGATACACAAATGTTGATTTCAGAAATCAATGGATTTCGCTAGAAGACAAAATAAAAATTAGACGCTTAGTATCACCTGCATATCTATTATCGACCGCCTTGGATATCGCATTGTATCCAATCAATCTACTACGGCATTTGATATATATGTTAGCGTGGTCGCCTCCAGGCTGAAAACAATGTGAGTAAGAGAAGATTTAGATTTGCAGAATTGAATCTGATTTGCTGATACAATAAGAAAACGCTCTATTTCATTGCTTCATTCTGCTTCGCCCCATTGGGAGAAGCATTGAGTTCATCGCTCGTTATCTTAAACTGATCGATCAATCGGAGAAGACCCTCGGATTGAATGTGCATGTTTCCGGAAAAACCGGTCAAATCATCCGCCCCGCTTGCAATTTCCTGAGTTCCATCCGAGATACTCACGATCGTCTTTGTAATTTCATCGGTTGCTCTTCTTTGTTCTTGAACCGCTTCTTCAATTTGAAGGCTAAAACTCATAAGCGAACTCGCGCTCTGATGGATTTTCTCCGTATTTTTTTCCTGAGTATTGACGGATTCCAAAACGTTTTTAGCGGAAACTCCGAATAGATCGACCGAATTTCTGAGCTTTGCAAGAATCCCGGAGGCTTCCTTTACCTTGCTCGTTCCGTTCATCACCGCCCTGTTTGTCGAATCCACAAGTTGTCCGATTTCCTGAACGCTGTTGGAAGTCTGCGAAGCCAACTTGGAAATTTCTTCCGCAACTACCGCAAACCCCTTTCCGGCTTCGCCTGCACGGGCCGCTTCGATTGCTGCGTTTAACGCGAGTAAGTTGGTCTTTTCGGAAATGTCCGTAATGATCGACAAAATTTCGTTGATCCTCGATGCACTGTCTCCGATTTCATCCATCGCCTTTGTCGATTGATTCATGGAACTTTCACCGGTGGTTGCCTGTTGCTGAGACTCACTCGCCAAAGAGGACAATGATTTCATTTCTTCGTTGATCTTTTCGATCTGCTCCTTGAGAAGAATCACATTACCGTCTATGTCCTTCATGTGAGATATGGCCTTTTCCATGGACTTTCCTACATTGTCCGCGGATGCGGCCAACTCTTCGATAGCCGCAGAAGATTCTTCGGATGCGGAAGCCTGCTCCTGAGCCACATCGTAAAAATTCTTAGACGAATCCGCCATCATATCGGATGTGGAATTCAAAGATTCAGAGGAACCTTTGATTTCGAGAATGATACTTTTGATATTATTCTTCATCTGATCTAGCGAAAAAAGAAGTTTTCCGATCTCGTCCTTACGTTCGTAAGGATTTGTAACGATCAGGTTTCCGGATGAAATCTCCTCAGAAAATGAAATCGCACTATTGATTCCACTCGTAATCAATTTTTGGAATATTACATTAAATACAAATACGATCACGATCATTGTGAGCAAAGAGGAAGTCATAGTTTCCAAAATGACTTTCGAAAGATTTTTCCAAAAAATACGATCCGGAACGCTCACTTCTAAAATCCATTTTTTATCATAATCTCCGAGATAAAAGGAATAGAAAAAATGTTTGGATCCTTCCCGATTCAAAATTAGAAATTCCTGCTTTTGGCTTCCCTCCAAAACTTTCCTTTTCCACTCCGAATCTTGAATCTCTTTCCCGACGAGTTCCGGTTCTTTTCCGTTTGCGGCATAAACACCGCCGGGAGAAATCAGACTGATATGGCCCTCGCCTTGATAAGGACGAATCGGTGCGAGCATCTCCTGCATATTTTCCATCGTGATATCCATACCCACAACCCCAGCGACAACACCGTTCCTTCTCACAGGTTTTACAACGGATATCATTAGGATTTGTCTACCCGAAACCGGATACGCAAACGGATCCGCGATAAAATCGATTCCCGTTTTTTTTGGAACGTTGTAAAAATAGCCGCTGGCATCCTGATTATCATAATAGATCACCGGCTCCAATACGAGAGGCTTGTCCGCTCCCGCAGCCTTATTGAGATAAGGAATAAATCTTCCCGTAGAATCGTAACCCAAACGATTCACGTATTGTGCGTCTTTAGAATCGAACTTGCCTGCTTCAAAAACAGACCACGCACCAAAATAGTGAGGATCCGTTTTTGCCAAATCCTTGAGAGTTTCTATCGTTTCTTCCCGAGTCGGCCTGGCATGAGAAAGTTGAAATTGCAACCCTCTCAATCCTCCGAGAACCTTGTCAAAAAAATTACGAACCTCAAACGCATATCGAGAAGCCACCAAGGAGGAAGAAGATTGAATATCCTCAGAAAGTTTAAAATAAGTTGTAATCGTGTTGATAGTTGTTATCGTAAGAGATCCCGCTAAAAGCACAAGCGAGAGATACAACGAAATTCTAAAACGTATGCTCATATTCTATCTTTGTTCCCGGTTCTTTGTTTTTTAGAAACTGTGCGAAAATCCGATACTAAACCAAAATAAATGGGCCGGAATTTTCTGCAATAAATACGCTTCTCGAAGCGCTTGTCTCAATGAACCGTCTCCCGGATCCGGAACCAAAGGACTCGTTGCAATTTGGTCCAAAATATATTGATTCACCTGTCCGTTCACTTTTCCCGGATCCACAATCATACCGTCTTTAGTATTTCGGTTAACGTATCCCCCGGTTGCACCGTAGTAATTATCGGTGTCATACATGTATATATTAGGTCGATAAACGTGATTTCCTTTTATAAAAAATTTTCCAAAATAAAACGTCAGACTGCTTGTGATATCCTGAATCCCGTATCTGTTATCCACGATATTATTGGACATCTCGTATCCGATATTGACTGCTGGTGTGATTCGGAAAAATTTCTCGGCAAAATACTCATGACTCACATAAAGAGAAAGATAATTCTTGCCCGCGGTCAATCCCGAGTTCTCGGCAGTGATCTGAGTGTAAAAGGAAATAGTGGGAGTCAGGTAGGAAAGAAAAGGCAATTGCCAAAAGAAAAAGTATTCCTGCCAAGCAAGCCGGGTCACTTGATTGGATGTGTTGTTTGAACTGGAAACCCCCTGTGCCGCAAGCGAATTATAGCCCCCTAATGGAGTCGAAAGATATGCGGGATTTTTATTAAACGTATTGTAGAACCAGGTCCCAACGGTAAATTTACCCCAACTAGTTTTTTCAAAGGTATAATAAAAGGAATAGAACAAACCGTCTGCTCGTTTCATACCGTTTTGTTCTTTGTAAGGTTTTGGAGTTAACCCGCCGCAGGTAGGTCCAGTCGCCGGCATTCCGTTTAAAAGATTGTTCTGAGTATCATACACACAACTTTGATTGAGCACATCGGGATCAGGAGGAGTAAACGGATTTCCCTGCCCCGGATAAGAAGGTCCAGGACCGCCTGGAAAAAGTTGTAAACGTCCGTCGTTATCTTTATCGTTTCGATCCGTCAATTGGAAGTTTCCCCAAAATTGAACCATAAATCCTTTCAGAGGAGTATTGATATTGATCGTAGGTTGGTAGGAAGGTACGATCGTAGTCGCAGGATAACTTTCATTTCTTCTTCGATTTGCCATCTCCCCGGAAAAACTCAAACCCCGCCAAATAAAGTCCGTAACGATTTCGTGAGTCACATCGATCGTCGTATCGGTTCCCTGAGTTCCGGCATGAGGCGGCTCCCTTTCGATGGGAGCGGCAATCCCCGAATATGGGTTTGTATGGGTGGGAGTTTCTGTTTTTGAACTGCTTGCGGTTTTATCGAGAAGAAGTAGATTTTTATTTTTATCCTGAGACCTTTCGTAAGTGACACTCACCACATTGTCTTTGTTGATGTAACGGATAAAATCCTCGTTTTCTGCAAGAAGAACTTTGTCGTCATCCTCAAGAACCACTTTACCTCTATAGATCAGGCCGTTTTTCAAACGAACGATATCGGCGGCGATCAAAGAGGAACCGAAGAATAACAATATACAAAATAGAAAAAGCTCTCTAAATCTCATTACGTTTCACCTTATCAATTTTTATTTCTTTTTTTATCTTTTGAGCCGAAAGAAATTTACCAAATTATTGTATTGATTCTGTACAAAATCTGAGAAGAATTACAGAAATTTGAAACGAAGTTGAGAATCAACTCGTAAAAACTTTTTCTTTTGGTGAAACCGAATCAGACGATATTTCAGCGGAAAACGCGAATTCAAATTTACTCATAAAACAAATTGAGACAATTCTGCGTCTTTTTTAAGCAATTTTTTCAAAAAATCCAACGGCTTCGAAAAAATAAGAATCCTCACCTTTGACAATATCCTTCCAGGATTCATTTTTTTAAAAAGTAAGAGAATCGTAGTTTCTGATTTCAGAAAATCGGCGTCGAATTTAGTATTCGAAATATAAAACGATAAGGAATGATTCTCAAGAGTTGGTCCGTTGAAAGACGATTTTGAATAATACGACACATCATTCAAGAAAATGAATTTTATTTTTGTATTCAATCCTTCCCGATGAGATACAATGTAAAACATAAGCGGGAATTTCATTTCTCGGGTAAATGTATTTCATGTTGGGGGCAAAATTTTTGAATCCTCGTTCTTTAAAAACAGAAGCGAATTCTAAATCCGTTGTTTTATGGAACTTCATCCAATGAACACCCAAGAAGATTCTTTCCAAAATCTAAAATACAAATACGAAGAGGCGGAAAAAAAAATTCTATCTTTGAAAAAAGAAATCGAAGAAAAAGAATCTCTAAAAGAAAAACTTCTCCAATACAGACTCGGATTCGAAGCCGTGACAACGGCCGTCTCGAGAGAAATCATCAATCTTCCCTTTCACGAAATCGAAAAAACGATAAACTCAGGACTCGAAAGGCTCGGGCTTTTTCTCAATATGCAAAGAGCGACTATCGTGTTCTACAATGGCGATTATTCCAAAAGAAAAGTGATCTACGAATGGATTCATCCGCAAACTAAAATTCAAACCAGCAATCTCAATCAAAACGAAACGATCGATTCGCATAGTTTTATTACATCCGAGATGAAAAAAAGAAGAATCGCAAAGATAAAAAAAGTCGAAGACCTTCCGTCCGAAGCGAAATCAGATCGAGATATGCTTCAAAAAAACGGAATCCGGTCGTATATCGCGATTCCGCTAATGATCGGAGGGATTTTAAAAGGAAGAATGGGATTCGGTTCCGAAGAAATAGGAATTTTCAAAGAACCCGATCTGGATCATTTGGAGAATCAGCTTCTCGGAAACTTTGCGGAGATCATCAGTAACGCACTCGAACGCAAAAGAGTGGAAGAAGAATTAAAACAGGAAAGAGATCTTCTTTCCTCCGTTATGGAGAACAGTCCCACATCAATCGTCGTACTCAATCCAAAAGGAAAAATTCTCTACGCAAACCGGAGTTCGGAATTCATACTCGGAATCAAAATCGAAGATATCGCAGCCAGAAGTTACAATTCGGATCAATGGGAATCCACTTCTTTGGATGGAAGCGAATGGAAGGAAGAAGATCAACCGTTTACGCAGGTTATGAAAACGGGTAGGCCCGTATACGACATCCGTCACGCAATCGTGACTTCCTCTAAAAAGATCAAATATCTTTCGGTCAACGGAGCACCCATCAAAGATCGAAACGGAAGGATTCAGTCCCTCGTTTTTTTGGTGACCGATATCACCGAAAATGTTCTGAAAGAAAGGGCATTGATAGCGAGCGAAGACAGATACAGAACCGTCGCGGAACAAACCGGAAGCATGGTCTACGACTGCAATCTAGTCACAAGAAAAATTACCTGGGCGGGCGCCTTATTTTCCCTCACCGGGTTCACAATCGAAGAATTCAGCGATTTCACTATAGATATTTGGTTCGATTATATCCATCCCGACGATCTGGAACGGATCATAAAAGAACTGGAAGAAGCCATGGAGAAACACACAAAGTTTCGTTCCATATATCGCTTTAAAACAAAATATGGCGGCTACGTACTCGTTGAGGATCGAGGGGTTTTTCTTTACGATCAGGCGGATCAGCCTTTTAGAATGTTGGGCGCGATGATCGATGTCACCGAAAAGAAAAAAGCGGAGGAAAAGCTCAAGGAAAGCGAGGAAAGACTTCGTCTCGCACTCAATGCGGCAAACATGGGAACCTGGAGCTGGGATATCGACGAAGACAGGGTTACTTGGTCCGATAAAACGTTTCAAATTTTCAGAACCAAACCTGAGGACTTCCGTGGGAATCTGGAATCTGTCTTGAAAACCGCACACCCGGACGATAGAAATCGGATCGAAAAACTTTTAAACGATGCCATCGCGGAAAATACCGAGGAAGATGACATATATTATCAACAAAGAATATTACTTCCTGAAGGGGAAATTGTTTGGTTGGAAGCAAAAGCAAAACTCTTTCGAGATAAAGATTCAAAACCTCTTCGTATCGTTGGAACCGTAACCGATATTACCGAAAGAAAACGGGCGGAAGAAGAACTCAAAACTTCCGAGTTGAGATTTCAAACATTTTATAAGTTTTCAAACGAGTCCATTGTTTTGATGGAAGCGGGTAAGATAAAAATTAAGGATTCCAATCCTGCGTTTCAAAAATTATTCGGTTATTCTGCGGAAGAGGCTCTCGGAATCGATTTAAAGGATTTGCTTTCGAGAAAATCCCTCAAAGAAATGCTGCAAAAAAGACGTTTATTAAAAAACCAGGATTCTATCGAAGTCGAAGCCAAAAAGAAAAATGGAAATTTATTTCCGGCGATTATCAGCCAGAGAAGTTTTATCAGCAAAGGACGTATTTTCTATACCATCAACATCATCGATACCACGGCGTTTAAGGAAGCCGAAGAGCTCAGAACCGTAAACAACGAAATTCGGGTCAGAAACAGACTGATAGAAATTCAAAAGGAGGAATTGGAAAACACATTAGAAAATTTGAAAAAAACGCAGTCTCAATTGATTCAATCCGAAAAAATGGCCGCCCTCGGTCAATTGATGGCGGGAATCGCCCATGAAATCAACAATCCTATCGGAGCTGTTCAGGCTTCCAATCAAAACATTCAAGAATGTCTCAAACAATTTCGATCTTTGCTTCCCGGTGTTCAAGTCGCTATGGGAAGCTTGAATTCGGAAATGAGAAAGCTTTCCGAGGAATTTATCGAAAAAGCGATCCAAAGCAACGAACACTTTACCGGAATGGAACAAAGAAACCGGAAGAAAACAATTTCAAGTACATTAGAATTTAAGAATATCCCGCATCAACTCGCAACTTCCTATGCGGATACTCTAGTCGATATGGGAATCGGGGAACTTCCCGAAAAATTTATCCCTCTTCTTTTGTTAAAAGAATCGGCTCTTATCCTGGAGTATTCCTCATTGGAATCCTTCTTTTTTAGAAATACAAAAACGATTCAGATTGCCGTCGATCGGATTTCGAAAATTCTATATGCCCTCAAAAACTTTTCACACTTCGACATTACCGGAGAAAGAATACCGGCTTCTGTCAAGGATACGATCGAGACCGTATTGACCATCTATCAAAACCAATTAAAAAAGGGCGTCGAGTTACAACGGGATTTCGAAGATGTACCGCCTATTCTTTGTTTTCCGGACGATCTATTGCATATCTGGACAAATCTGATCTACAATTCCTTACAGGCGATGCAGTTTAAGGGGTCCATACTTCTTCGTTTGAAAAAGATAGAATCGGAATTGATGATCGAAGTGACCGATAGCGGTCCCGGTATTCCGAACGAAATTCAAAAAAGAATTTTTGAACCTTTTTTTACCACAAAGGCCCCGGGAGAAGGAAGCGGATTGGGTTTGGATATTGTCAAAAAAATTGTGCAAAAACACGAAGGGAGAATCGAACTCGAAAGTAATCCCGGAAAAACTTCCTTTAAAATTTATTTGCCCATTCTTTCTTAAAAAGCAATCAAACCGATTTCCATCCTCGATGGAACAAAAGAAAAGCTGTTTTTAGATCCAGATCTAAGATCGGAAAAAACTAAAGAAGAATACCTAACTTTGAAGAGCGGTCGTGATTGTGGAAACCAACTCCCTCTCATCCCACGGTTTTTTTAAATAAGAACGCAGATTGATTTCTTTTTTGAGCGCTTCGATCGACGAGTCGTCCGCATGACCGGTTACGATCACTTTCTGGATATCAGGATACTTACTGTGAACTTGTCTGAGAAACTCGTCACCTTTGACGTTAGGCATCAGCCAATCGGATATGATGATCAAAATTCTTACATCCTCATGAATGAGTTCCTCTATGATCTGCCAAGCCTCGCCTGCGTCTAACGCAGTTTCGTACCGGTATCCGTCTCCCAAATGACGTTTCACTTGGGATTTCATGCTCATAAGGATCAGAGCTTCGTCGTCTACAAAAAGAATTGCCTTATCCACCTGAATTACTCACCTAATTAATTCGACTCACCTAATTGAAAAAAAACGCAAGGTGTTACGGTATTAAGAAAAAAAATAAAGGCAAGTCAATTTTCGAAAAAAACACAGAATGCCCTGTAACAAAGGACGAAACATCGATTTTTTCGGTTTTTACCTATCTCCAAAAAATCTTCCTGCGATAAGAATGATTCTAATCCCCCTGCAACGGGATGGGATAGATTTCCGCAGAAGGTTTCATGATATAATAACCCTGACAATATTCCACACCTAAAGTACGAACTGTATCAAATTCCTCTTTTCCGACTACGAATTCCGCAATTACCTTAGCTCCGATCCGATGAGCCATCTCCGTCATTGCAGAAGTCAAAAGAAATGGAGTTTTGTGCAAATGAATTCCCTCTATAAATTTACCGTCGATCTTGATATAATCCGGATCAATCTCCATCAACCTCTCGAAGTTGGATTGATCCACTCCAAAATCATCGATCGCGATTTTACAACCGCATTCTTTGAGCTCCTTGATCGTCTCCAACCCTCTTTCCCCTCCCCGCAAACGATCGGTTTCCAAAATTTCCAGGGTCAAACGATCTGGGGTAACTCCGTAAAATTGCAAGCGACTCATTACCCAAAGAGCAAACCCTTTTTTCTCAAGATCCGATTCGGAGATATTCACCGAAAAAGAATACTCGGGGTATTTTGAAAAATATCGTAGAGATTTTTCGATCATGATCGGAGTGAGCATACGAATGATACCCGTCGATCTCGCGATCGAGATAAAACTCACGGGGGAATAGACATTATTCCCTTCCTGAATCCTTGCAAGACATTCAAATTTTGTAATTTTCTCAAGTTGATTGTCGTAAATACCTTGAAAATACGGGATCACATTACCCGCGTTAACGGCGTCATTTAGTTTTCTTCCCAAAGTCAGATTGATTTGATACTGGTCCCCTTCGTCCATCGTGCTTGAATAAAATACGAATTCAAGCTCCCTATTCTGTGCTGCGTTCATCATGGCGATTCTCGCCTTGTAATAAAGCCCTGAAAGATCCGCTGCGACTCCGATGGAAACGTTCACCCGAAATGAAATCCCGTCCGCTTCGATATACTCCGATCTGAGAAGGATTCGAAATGCAACAAGAAGAGAATGAAACTTGCTTTCGTCGACCTCCGAAAGAACCGCAACCTCGTCCTGATAAAGATGAAATAATTTTCCGGATTCACCAAGAAAACTGGAAAGAGACTCTAGGAACTGATTGAGTACTTTATGATATACTCCGACACCAAAATGATGTGTCGTGGAAGTGGAGGATTCGATTCTGATTACCGCAAGAGTAGACCGTTTTTCCTGCGCTGTCCTTGCGTCCAATTCCCTCCGCAGACTTTCCAAATTGGGAAGTCCGGTGTCTCGATTGAATAAAAGTATGTTCTCCAATTCTTGATTGAGTTCCCAAAGTGAAATATCCTTAAAATAGGATTTCAGAGCTTCCCGAATCGTCAGGATCAAATCGTTGGAATCCCAGGGTTTTGAAAGATAACGGTATAAGTTCGCGTTGTTCAGCGCGTTCCCGACTGCGTCCGCGGAAGCCTGACCTGTCAGCATAATCTTTCTGATATCAGGTCGTTTGTGATGAATTCGAATCAACAACTCGTCGCCTTTAACACCCGGCATGACCTGATCGCAGATCACCACGGGCACATCGATCCCCTTTTTGATATATTCCTCTAAAATTTCCCAAGCAGACTCAGCGTCTTCCGCCGTTTCTATATCGTATTCTTTTCCAAAGGCGAGTTTGAGCTGCTCCTTTAGACCTCTCAGAATGATCAGCTCGTCGTCTACAAGAAGTATAACTGGATTCGACACACGTCTTTCATCCCGAGAATTTTGGTTTCCGTTCATTTCCATATTACCTAAATTACATTTCGTTCAACGATTCGATTTGGGTTGCTCGGGCATCTTCGATTCGGAGGAATATCAATCGTTTTTATCTTTAATATTCAACGACTCTGATGAACTCCGATTTTCGGAAAACCGCTTTGAATTTCTCTAAAATCTACGTTAGTTTTTTCGGAATTCAAAATCATCAAATCGAACAAAACCGGGTCTTCTATTTGACAACCGGGTCTGTAATTCTACTCTTCCCCACAGGAAGCCAATTATTTTTTTGATATGTCCGCCAATTCCGGAAGGTTTTAATGATCCTCGTAAATTTTGAGAACGAAAAAGAAATCACTTTATCCGAAAACGCTCCTCCAGCTACATTGTTGGAAATCAGTCTTAAAAATGGAATTGCTCATACCCACGCTTGTGGGGGCAATGCCAGATGTTCCACCTGCCGTGTTTTAGTATTGGAAAATCCCTCCAATCTCTCCGCACCCGAACAAAAGGAAAAAGATCTCTCTCTCAAAAAGGGGTTCCCCGAATCCGTACGATTAGCCTGTCAGGCAAAGATCCAAGGCGATGTTCGAATCCGTAGAATTGTTTTAGACGACGAAGATTATAATCTTACAATACCGGGATCGCCTACAATTTCGGGAGAGGAAAAAGAAATCGCGATTCTTTTTAGCGATATCAGAGATTTTACCACGTTTTCCGAATCTCATCTTCCTTATGACGTAATTCACATTCTCAATCGTTACTTCTATAAAATGGGTGATATCGTTTTAAAACACGGAGGAACAATCGATAAATACATCGGCGACGGACTGATGGCTCTTTTCGGAGTGAACGGAGGTTCTCCCGAAGAAGTTTGTCTTTCCGCACTTCGGGCTGCCAAGGAGATGGAACTCGAGCTCTATTCCTTAAACGAGTATCTCAAATCGCATTTTCATACATCGTTTAAAATCGGAGTCGGAGTACATTATGGAAGCTGCATATTAGGACAACTCGGCCATCCGGCTAACATGTCTTATACTGCGATTGGAGATTCCGTCAATACGGCGAGCAGAATCGAATCGAAAACCAAAAAAGCGGGAGTCAGCGTGTTGATCTCAGAATCGTTTTACAAACAGATAAAAACGAGAGTCCGCAAAGGAAAGGTATTCTCCACACAAATCAAAGGTAAAACCGGAAACTACAAACTTTATGAGATTCGCGAAATTCGCGCAAAGACAAGTCTGGACTCGTGGGAAGAAGCCAAAAATTATCTTCGAAAAGTCATTTTGGTCCGTCAAACAGGAAGCTGGCTAAAGCTTGTATATCACCTGGCTTGTCTTTTCGATTCAAACGCAAACTGGCTCGGCCTGCGAGCTGCAGCCGATTTTAAAAACTTCAAAAATCTGCCCGAGAACGAAGATGTGATTTCCAATCTGGATCAATTGATAGAATCAAGGAAATCTTTTATCCTCAAAACGGGGATCTCTTATTCGTTGGCGGATTTTTTGGCTCTTGCGGGAACGGTGGCGCTTGAAAAATCGGGCGGTCCAAGAATTCAAATTCAAGCCGGTAGAAAGGACGAACCGGCGGATTCCATTCAACAAATTTTACCCTTGGGAATGAAAACCCAAAAAGATCAGTTGCCTTGTTTGCAAAAAATGAGTTTAGAAATTCGAGATTTGGTCACAATATCGGGAGCACGGACCATTGGTTGGTTGGGGACAGAGTCTTTTACCGCGAATCCGTATTATTTCGATAACAGTTACTTTCACGTTCTTCTAAAAGCGGGACTGGAAGGACCGCTACTGATCTCAAATGATCGAGAGTTGCTCAAAAACGACGAGTCCAGAGCGCTTGTTTTAGAATACGCACTCAATCAGTCTAAATTTTTTGAGGATTTTACAGCGACCTATCTCCAATTGACTTCTTATTAAGTTCGATTCCTGGAATTTTTTTCTTGCATGAATTCCGATTGTGTCTATCTTGATCGATCGGTCCCTTTTCACAGAATCACATCTAAAATTCAAGGAGATATAAATGCAGTCTGAATCCACGAATCGATTTACGATCGACGCCAAAGGGGAAGAACTCTTTCTTCTTTATCTAAAGAATATTTTTTTTACGATCATAACCCTCGGAGTTTATTATTTCTGGGCGAAGGTAAATACACAGAAATTCCTCCACAGACATCTTTCATTCCAAGGATACCGTTTTGATTATCACGGAACCGGTAAGGAGAATTTTATCGGCTTTTTAAAAGCAATCGGAATCATTCTGGTAGGAGCGTTGACACTCGGAGGAATCTTTTTTCTCGCATCGAAGCTTGGAGTTTGGGCGATCGCGATCGTAGGGATCTCATTTTACGCCGGAATTCTCTGTGCGATCCCCTATATCATCATTGGATCGAGAAGATACTTTCTGAGCAGAACTTCGTTTAACAATATCCGATTCCGATTTACCGGAAACATAAAAGACCTGATCAGGATTTTTATTCCGAACGCTCTTCTGACAGCTGTCACTCTCGGAATCTACTCCGCTTGGTTTACAAACAAACTCGAAAAATTCTTTATCGAGCATTCTCATTTGGGAAATGCGGATTTCCAATACGACGGACAAGGAAAGGAATTATTCTTTATTTATCTCAAGGGAATTTTCTTTACGATCATTACAGCCGGAATTTATTCCTTTTGGTTTCAAGCGAACGTTCATAATTATTTTTACAATCATACCCGATTTCAGAATATCCGGTTCCGTTCCGATCTCCAGGGAGGAAAGATTTTTACCAACACTCTCATATCGATGGGAATCATCCTTTTCACTTTGGGAATCGGAATTCCTTGGGCGTATCTGCGCTTTTTAAAACTCATAACGGATTCGTTATCTTTAGAATCTTCACCGAATTTGTCTTCCATTCAAAGTGTAAGGGATCCGTATTCGAACGCGTTGGCAGACGGACTTCAAGAAGCTGGGGAGGCGATCAGCTCGGTATTTAGCGGCTGAGAAATGTCCGATTTTTTTTACGATGGAAAATCGGCGGTTCCCATCTCTGGAGAACTCGTTCTTCAAAATTCTGGAATCGTATTTGAACCTGAAAATCGGGAAACCTTTCCCGATTTATTCCATTTTTCTTATAAACAAATTCAATCCGTCGAAAAGTTAGGCAAAGAATACAGACTTCAACTTGATGATCCTCAGGATTTAAAAAACGATCTCATTCTTACGTTTACATCCGAAGAAAAAGCAGAACAAATCAAAAACTATAGAAAGCAAAGCATCAACAACGGATTGTCCGGTCTTGTTTCTAAATTCTTTTTATTACCTTTCGTCATCCAAATGCTTGTCGCGGGTATTCTCGCATTCGGAGTCGGCTTTCTCATATTGACCAAGTTGGATCGAATGTATGTGTTTGTTCCCGAATCCGCGGACAAATCCTTGGGAGAATTGATTTCCAAACATTTCGAAGAAAACAAGAAAGAATGTAAAAACGTTCCGCTAAATCTGAGCATTCGCAAAATCAGGAACGCTCTTGTACAGAAAAAAAATCGGGATCAGTATTCGATTATAGTTTTAAAAAGCGGAGAGGTCAACGCGTTCGCACTCCCGGGAGGAAAGATCTACATTCTATCTGGATTGATAGAAGAATCGGAATCCGCGGACGAGATCGCCGCGATTCTTGCACACGAAATCGCACACGTTGAAAATCGACACGGCATTCGACAATTGATTCGTCTTCTTGGTATATCTCTCGTAGTCAAACTTTCCATCGGAATCGGCTTTGATGATATCGGAAATCTGGAAACGATAACCGAAA
Organism: Leptospira sp. WS92.C1; assembly: GCF_040833975.1. Classification (NCBI taxonomy): domain Bacteria; kingdom Pseudomonadati; phylum Spirochaetota; class Leptospiria; order Leptospirales; family Leptospiraceae; genus Leptospira; species Leptospira gorisiae. Next base: position 1,393,597 of record NZ_CP162130.1, on the reverse strand, counting down.
TCGTAAACAGTCTCGCGATTCTTAAATACTCGAGGGAATTCGAAGAGGAAGCGGATGACAAGGCGTTTGAAATTCTACGCAGATCCGGAATCGGAGTAAACGGCTTTATCCATTTTTTTGAAAGAGAGGAAAAGAAGATCTCCAAGGAAACGTATAAGACGGAAAAGAAAAAATCACAAAAGGACGACGGGAAGAATTGGGATCCTGCTAAAATTTTAGATTGGCTCAGCACTCACCCGGACAATCAGAGCAGAATTCAAAAGGCAAAGGAATTCTCCAAAGGAAATAAATTGAAGGCAAAAGGAATCCGTATCGAAAAATGGGAAACGATTCGAGTGGGTTGTTCGTAATTTAGGATCCGTCCAAAGGGAAAAATTCCTGAATCGTATTTCCCAACTCACGATTGAAACGTTCAAATGATTCCAGTATTTCTTGAAGTAAAATCTCCCCGTTTTTTTCGTCTTCCAAAGGGATCGTCTTGTCCTCATCGACATCATGTTGAAACCGCATATCTTTCATTTTGAATCCGGAGTCTTTTTTTATTTAAAAATACTTTCGATTAGAGGAAAAAAATCGAAAGAATTCGACGAGTTCCGATTCCTTTTTCCTGAAACAAAATGATTTTTATTCTTAAATCGTTTCCAAAAAATTTTCAAACAAAAACCATGGAGGAAGATGATTCCCTTTCAGCCGATACTCGATTCACTTAAAAGTTATGAAGCAGGAAAACCGATCGAACTTGTGGTTCGCGAATTTGGGATTAAACCGGAAGACGTAATCAAACTCGGTTCGAACGAAAATCCTTTTGGCTGCGCACCGGAGGTCGTTGAAATCGTATGCAACGCCGCAACAAAGATGTCTTTATATCCGGATGATTCCTACTTAGATTTAAAAAACGCATTGGCTCAGAAATTCGAAGTAACCCCCGATAGAATCATTCCCGGAAACGGAAGCGATCAGGTGTTGGATTTTGCATGTCGATCCGTTCTGACTCCGGGGGATTCGATTCTCATCAATCGAATTACATTCGCGATGTATAAAATCTATGCGCTTCAGTGCGGGGCAAACGTCCATTCTACCGAATCGGTTCCACACGACTTAAACGCATTTTTGGATCTGACAAAGGCGGTAAAACCTAAGATCGTTTTTTTGTGCACGCCTTCCAATCCTGCGGGGGATGCTCTTTCTAAAAACGAAGTCTACGAATTCTTAAATCAGATTTCCCCCGATACGTTAGTCGTAATTGATGCTGCTTATATGGAATTCGGAAGCAAAAAAGATCCAAAAAAATTCATCCCCGCAAAAGAAATCACGGATCTCTATCCCAACGTATTTTATACGGGAACGTTTTCAAAAGCCTATGGACTTGGGGGAATGAGAATTGGTTACGGAATCGGAAACTCGGAGCTCATCGGAAACCTGTATAAGATGCGACCTCCTTTTAGCGTGACGAATCTTTCAGCATTCGCCGCAACAGAAGCGCTAAAACAGCAGAAATATGTGAACGACTATTTGGAAAATAACTTACAACAGATGAAACGATATGAAAAATTCGCCGCAGACAACTCGATCGAATTCATAGATTCGTATGCAAATTTTATCACATTATTCGTAAGAAAACACGGTAAAACATCTTCGGAAATCTGTCAGTCTCTTCTTCGTCAGGGAATCATTCTGCGCGATTTAAAAAGCTACGAGCTAAATGCTATCCGGATTACGATCGGAACCCCGCAACAAAACGATCGAGTTCTTTTCGCATTGAACAAAGAATTGAACTGATAAATTCCGTAAAACCGCGTTCGAATCCGATTTAAGAAATTAATACTTTAAACGCGATGAACTGTTAACTGCTACGTAAAATAAAATTCTTCTTTGATTTAAAGAATTATAACGGGAAAGTTTTCAACCGCATAAACGGTTAAGGCGGTTTTTGCTCAAACCTAAAATCATTTGAAATACAATCCTTTTTTGTATAAGAATCAGTTGGTCCGACAAAGTATTACAGTAAAAAAATTCTTGCACCGGACTTGAAGCCCGATCCAAAATAAAATTGGCTTGCAGTCTACGCTTTTATCTAAATCCGGATTTTATCCGATCTAAAAACGAAATAAAAGACATCTCCATTCTACTTTCAAAAACTTGAATCTCGATTCTATCGTCGTTTTTAGAATCGGATTTGTAACCGAAATGCCATCTGTGTTTTAAAAAACATTTTAGAATTCGCCTAAAAAGTACGAAACTAAAAAGGAACCCTTGGGGTCTCATGTCCGAAAGGAGGAACCGTGTTTAATTCTGAATCAAAACAAACAACACTCAATCGCAAATTCAAAACCAAATTGTTTTGTTCTAATCTTGACCTCAATCAATCCAAAAATGAAATGGAGGGTAATTCTCATCTATTGGCATCCAAAAACAAACAAGTCAAAGTCCGCCCGGAACTCTACGATAAATAATTAATTTCCTTTCTTCCAGGAGGTTTTCTCCCAAACCTTTTCCAGATATTCTTTCAACTTTAGTTCCATTCCGTTTCCGGTTGGAAAATAAAACTTCGGAGGATTCTCCGCAAACTCATCCGGAAAATAATTTTGTTCCTTAAATCCGCCGAAATCATGAGGATACAAATAACCTTGAGAAGCACCGTCCTTTTTATGAAGAAATGTAGGCGCGTTTCGGAGCCGATTCGGGATTTTGATTCCGGTTCCGTGCTCTCTCACATAAGACAATGCGGAACCCAAAGCCTTATAGCTTGCGTTGGATTTTGGACAGGATGCGAGAAACGTAGTCACGTGCGCGAGAATCAGTCTTCCTTCCGGCATTCCGATCGCTTCGAGCGCGTGTAAGCCGGAAACCGCAAGAGGCAGACCGTTCACGGACGCGTTTCCGATATCCTCGCTCGCGAGAATGATCAGCCTTCGCATGATAAAAAGAGGATCTTCTCCACCTTCGAGCAAGACAGCAAGATAGTATAACGCAGCATCAGGATCGCTTCCTCGAACGGATTTGATAAACGCGGAAATTACGTCGTAGTGCGACTCTCCGCTCTTATCGTATTCGATGACCCTGCTTTCAAGATATTCTTCCACATCCGTCTTTGAAATTTCGGCTTCCGGCGAAAAACTAAAGCTGAGTCCCTCCAAATTGGAAAGAAGTTTTCTACCGTCTCCACCCGAAAAACGAATCAGCGTTTCCTTTGCTTCCTCGTTCAACTTCAAGGGGGAAGGCAGATGAGAAATCCCTCTTTCCAAAAGAGAAGATTGTTCATCCAGACTCAGAGGTTCTATTTTTAGAATCTGACATCTGGATAAAAGGGGTCTCGTGATTCGAAACGCGGGATTTTCAGTGGTCGCTCCGATTAAAACGAGATGTCCTGTCTCCACTCCTTTTAAAAGACTGTCTTGTTGCGAAGCGCTAAAACGATGGATCTCATCCAAAAAAAGAAGAATCGTCCCTTCTCTTTCCGCTCTTTCCAATAATTTTTTGATCTCCGCGACGCCTGTGGAAACCGCGTTGTATTCCACAAATGGAAGATTCCATTTTCTACAAAGAATTCCGGCTAACGTGGATTTTCCGGTTCCGGGAGGACCGTAGAGTATGATCGAAACAGGAGAACGATAATTGACCAATTGTTTTGTGGCTCGCGTCTGACCGATCACGTCTTCAAAAGAGGAAGGCCGTATCTTATGAGCAAGCGGAGGAATTGGCTTTTTTGTAAAAAGATCGCTCAAGGCAGTTCCAGTTCATTTTTGATCTTCCGCAGACAAGTTCGAATCGTAGCGTTGCAAACATCGCAAGCGCTATGACAACATACCAAAGACTGTTCTCTGACATTGCCCTGTAGGATATTTTCGATCAAACCGGAAATTCGAATCGGAAGATCGAATAAGTCCAAATTCAATCGGATGATTTCTTCCTTTGTTTTAGGAAATAGATCTGGTTGATTCGTTTCCAAACATTTGCCCTTAAATTCTTCTTCCATCGGACATTCGCAAAACGTCTAAATTTTTACATTCCGCCGCCAACCCAACCGAATTGAATCAGATAATAGAATACTATAAAACGAGGAATTCGAAAAAGACAACCCTGAAAAAAAAGAAGGTATCTCATTTTCATCGTACCCGCGGCCAAGGAAACCCAGGAATACGGAAGCGGAGTCAGAGCCGCCAAAACCACCGCCCAAAACCCGTATCGATGCAGATAGTGTTCCAGTTTTTGTTCGTGTTTTTTTACAAAACTCGCGATACCGGCGATCTTCGGCAAAAGAATTCTTCCAGTAAGATAGGATACGGTTCCTCCGATCAAACTCCCGATCGATGCGGAAACGATCACAAGGATCGAATTCAACTTTCCCGCGACCGCAATCATTAAAAACACATCGGGTGGAATAAATACGTGCAACGAATCTGCGAACATAATTCCGATTCCCACGCCAAAAATACCGGTGACTTCTATAAACTTTTCAGAGACCGCGAGCACGGGTTCGGGAAATACCCTCGCAAGAAATACGACTCCCAAAACAAGGATTACGATTCCGACTAACGTTTGACGGAATAACTTTCGAACGACTCGATCCGGTTCTTTGCCCGGAAGGTCTTCATTTTCTGTGGAACATTCTTTCGAGGTCATCTCTGCTCAACTTGACTAGGGTAGGTCTTCCGTGCGGACAGCGGGAAGGATTTTCACAATAACTCAAACGATTTAAAATTTCAGCGAGAATGGGATCGGAAAGATGATCCCCCTTTTTGATCGCGGAACGGCAGGCGACACATTTCGCCATCAGATCGTATAACTCAGGTTCGCTGGATTCCTTCCCTTCCGTTCGATTTAAAAAATCCAGAATGATTTCTTTTTCCTCGCCCGGTTCCATATAAGCGGGAATTTCCCTCAGAACGACGCTGTCCTCTCCGAGCGGGTCCAAAAAGATTCCGACTTCTTCATATTCTTTTTTACGGTTTAAAATGTCCTCTTGTTCTTGTTTGGAAACGTCGATCCGGATCGGTGTCAGAAGAGGTTGAATTCCGTAATTCTTCTTTTCCAGTTTTCTCAGGACTTCTTCGTAACGAATTCTTTCGTGAGCGGTATGCTGATCGATGATATAAAAACCGTCCTCCGCCTCGGCCAAAATAAAAGTCTCGAACAAAACCCCGAAATGTTTTTTGGGAATAAAGGAAGAATGTTTTGTGACGTTATCCGTAAGCGCTGAAAGAGAAGCCCCAGGCCCCATCTGATCGAGGTTGAAACCTTCCTGTCTGGGAACATCCGCAAATAGTTCTCTGCTCAAAAGAGGACTTTGTCCGGAACCGGAGGAAGAATGCGCCTGATACAAAGAACTCGTCTTAAACGTATCCGGAGTCGGTCTTAAAAGACGTTTTTTCAATTCCAAAAAACTGACAGGAGTACTGGAACGAAGTTCTTTTTGAATCAGAGTTAAGAAGAATCCGTTGAATCCTTCCTCATCTAAAAATCGAATTTCTTTTTTTGCGGGATGAACGTTTACGTCGACACGCGAAGGGTCGATTTCAAAAAATAAAAAACAATACGGATGTCCGTTCGGAGGAAGAAGTTCGTCATACGCTTTTTTTAGCAATACGGAGCTGTATTTAATTTCGATCGGTCTTCCGTTGATAAAAATAAATTGACCGGTTCGATTGGACTTATAAAAATCGGGATCACTGATATAACCGCTGGCTTTGATTCCTCCTCTTTCAAGATTCACTTCCAAAAGATGATCCCGAAAGTTTTCGCCGAAAAGATCGATAATTCTATCTTTTTTATTCTCTCTCGCGGGAAGCACATAGACTTCCTTTCCGTCTTGAAATAATCGAAAACGGATGTCTTCCCTTGCTAAGGCTTGCGTGGTAACCCGATCCCGAATTTTTTTATCTTCCGATCGCATTGATTTTAGGAATTTTCTACGCACAGGGGTATTAAAAAATAATTCCTCTACAAGAATCTTGGTTCCCGTAAATCCGGGAATTTCCTCTTTATCGGAAATTTTTCCGCCGATGGAACCGATCTTCCAGGCGGTCTTTTGATCCTTGGTTCCGCTTTCCAACGTTAGGCGGGATACCGAAGCGATGGAAGCAAGCGCCTCCCCTCTAAATCCGTAACTCAAAACCGTTTCCAGATCCCCATAGTCACGAATTTTACTCGTGGCGTGTCTTTTAAGAGCGGGCTCCAAATCATCGGAGTCGATTCCGGAGCCGTTGTCCGTGATTCGAAGCAGGGAAAGCCCACCGTCTTTGGACTCGATATCCACCTGAGTCGCACCGGCATCCATGGAATTTTCCATGAGCTCCTTGATTACGGAATGAGCGGATTCGATCACCTCGCCCGCGGCGATCTGATTGATAAGTTCCGGGCTGAGTTCCCTGATTTTTCCCATGGATGGTTCCAATGTCGGAACTCAAGCCAAGACTGTCAAGGGAGGAACTAAAGTTTATTTCTGATCCGGACAAAGCGGTCTCGCCAATGGAACCGCGACTCCTCGGTGAGAAAAAGGCAGAGACAGTTAAAATGGACTTCGACAGATACTGACTGCCATGATGTCGGATAGGTGAGAACAAAAAAACGACCGCAGATGTGATGATCCTATAGAGTATTTTTGCGATCAACAGGCATGCGTGTAATTCAAACTTTAATCTTTTCTGTGTAAAACAATCTATGGAAGTGAGCGCATAAATTTACTTGATACGGTGACTTGAAAGTTCCTTTCCCTGGGTTGAAATAAAAGGCTCTTTAGGAGATAAAAAGTAACCGCTCAAACTCGCGATCAAAACGGGTGTAAAACTATACAAACCGGTCAACTCGGACAATAAAATGGTAGTGGAAATCGGTGTTTTGGTAACGGAAGAATTCACCGCGGCCATCAGACAGATCATCAAAAAGGATTCGTTTTCGGAAGGTAAAAATCCAGATAACAATTTGCCCGCGCACGCACCTAGAAAAAAAAGTGGAATGATCACCCCTCCTCTCCAACCGCTGCTTACCGTTGTTGCAATCGCAAACGTCTTCCAAAAAATCAATGCCGCCAGAAAAATCAAAGTAAATCTTCCCTCCACGATTTGATTGAGTTGATCGTGTCCGAAAAACCGAGTCAAAGGAATCTGCCAAGCGATCACCCCCAGCACAAGTCCCCCGATCGTCGTTTTCCAAAAGATCGGTCCGGGAATCTTAGAATAGACCCAGCGATTGGCGAGAAACAATCCATGAAAAACCCATCCCAATCCGGCGCCTAAAGCCCCGAGCAAAATAGAATATAAGAAATCTTGAATATCTCCGGGAACATACTGTGGGAATTGCCAGGTCGGTTGTAATCCGACGTGGGTCATCCAAAGAAACACAAAAAAAGCGGAAGTACTGGATAAAAATGCGGGCAACAAGGCCTTATAGTATTCTACAACGTGTCTGTGCTGGAGAATCTCAAGAGCGAATAACGCGCCTCCCAAAGGCGAACCGAATAAAGAGGTAAAACCCGCAGCCATCCCGGCAATGGTCATCGAACGATATTCCTCTCCGGTTAAACCGAGTTTTTCTGCAAACCAGTTCCCAAAAGAACCCGTGATCTGAACGAGAGGGGCTTCCGGACCGGCACTTCCTCCCGCGGAAATACTCAAAAGCGAAGAAAGGGTCATAGAAGGATTCTGCCCTGCGTCGAGTTTTCCTCCTCGAAACCGTATATTATCAATTACTAATGAAATTTCTCCAGGTTCCCCCAAAAAATGAATTACGATTCCGACAAATAATCCGGAAACCGTCATAAAAGGAATCGTGTAAATTCCCGAAACGACGGAAGCAAAGTGAATCAAATATTCCAGAAACATCCAAAACGCCGCAGAAAAAAGTCCTCCGACGATCCCAAGAACTACGTAAAAAAAAGTAAGCCTGGAAAGCATAAACGGATTCTTTTTAGAAAGAACCCAAAGTGGAGATCGAAGTAAACTGGCAAGATCGATCATAGAGGTGTTGTTAGACGAAGCTGACTTCGTCTTTATTACCGGAAACAATTTCGCCGATCCAGTGGACGGATTCGCCGGTTGATTCTAAAAATTCTTTTGTGAGATCCATATTTTCGCTGGAAACTACGATCATATAGCCGATTCCCATATTAAACGTGGCAAAAAGTTCGAGTTCGTCTAGGTTGTGGTCTTTTTTAATTTTTTCAAAAAAGTACCCCGACGGAATTTTATCCTTATAAAAACGGGCGCTTGCACCTTGAGGAAGAACTCTCGGAACATTTTCCTGATATCCTCCTCCTGTGATATGAACCATTCCCTTTACCGGAACTTTTTGCAAAAGTTTTAATATACTCTGCACATAGATCCGAGTCGGTTTCAAAGCATAGTCTTTTAAAAAACTTATCTTTTGAGGTTCGGAAGGAAGATACTTTCCTTCTTTCAAGAGCAATTTGCGGATCAGAGAAAAACCGTTGCTATGAGGACCGCTGGATTCCAATCCTAAAATTTGATCTCCTGGTTGAATCGTAGAGCCGTCGATCATCAGATCCTTTTCAACGGCGCCCACAACAAAGCCTGCGAGATCAAACTCATCCGGTTTCATGATACCCGGATGTTCCGCGGTTTCTCCTCCAAGAAGAGACGCGTTAGACAACTTGCATCCTTGGACGATTCCCGAAACGATCTGATCCATTTTTTCCGGATCTAATTTTCCACACGCGATATAGTCCAAGAAGAATAATGGCTCTCCGCCGCAGACGAGGATATCATTCACACACATCGCTACAAGATCGATCCCTACTGTATCGAATGTGTTCAGCAATCTTGCGATTTCAATTTTGGTTCCGACGCCATCGGTGCCGGATAAAAGAACTGGTTGGTTGTATTTTTTGAGAAAGCTGATATCGTAAGCGCCCGCAAAACCTCCGAGTCCTCCGAGCACTCTCGGTCCGTGAGTGGATTCGACGTTTCGTTTGATCTTTTGAACAAACTCTCTTCCTTTTTCCGTATCCACTCCGGCACTTTTGTATGTAATCTTTTCTTCCATTTCCAGATCCCGATTCTTTTTAGAATAGCTTGAGAAAGATAAAATCCCTGCACACAAAAAAAAACCGGATCCATACGGGAAATCCGGCACTTAAGGACGAAGATTCGGGAATTCAGGAAATCATTTCATTTGATCGATTTGCTCCATTGCGGCCAATTCTTCCTTGGCTGCGGCTCTCTTTATAAATTCTTTATCACCCGGTTTTAGATCCAGCGCTTGACCTGCCTCGATCAAAACCTTTGTGTTATCTGATTTACGGGTAATCTCTACGGATCCCTCTCTAACCGCAAAAGTTCCGGACTCGTCCTTACCGTTGACCCTTCCCCAAAACTGAGTGCCCCTTACTGCGGCAACAACCGTTGGCGTATCCACAGTCAAACTTTGTCCTTTGGAAAGTTTCGCGGACTTGATCAGAACGTTTCCTTCGGAAACTTGAAAGGTAGCGGTTTCCGCATTCAAGGTGGCGACATTCGCGATACTTCCACCCAATAAACGAAAGCTTCCGAGTTTGGAAGTCAGATCCAAAACGGCGTCACTCTCGGTTTTGACCGATTGTTTTTCGGTTACATTCGCCAATGGCGAAAGATCTTTTCCGGTTTCTAAAACGACGGCTTTCCCTTTTAAAAAGGTGACAACGGCGTCCGAACTTTCGGCAACCCGGCCTTTACAAACTGAGAAAAAAAATAAAACCGAGATCGCGATAAATAAACGAATCATAAACACTCCGATAAAATTCTCTACAGAGGAACTTTTGTATTATACTCTATATCGAAAAAACAGATGGATTTTTTAATCGAATATTAGAAATTTATTTCAAAAAAATTTAAAATAGAATCTGGAAATTTATTTCCAAAAAAAGGGCTCATAAAAATCAGGAAAAATATTTTTTCGGTTTTTGTCTCTCGGAAGGAATTCTTCCGGAAAACTCGGGCAAGGATCGGCCCCGGACATTCTAAATCTTGCTCTCTAAACGCAAAAGCTGTTCCGCAAGATCATATTGAGAGTTGTTGTTTGTATTCAAAATCAGCCTATAAACGGATTTGCGCGAAACAGTCTGATCGGCGGATAGAGTTTTTAATCCGAGAGAATTCAAAAGATGTTTTACTGTTCCTAAATTTCCGTCATACAAAATCGCATTCGGATAATTTTTTAGAATGATAGGCTTTAAGAAAACATAATGCGTGCATCCGAGTACGACATTCTCCACATTTTGATCCTTTAGATCTTTTAGAATCGGAAGCAGATATCTTTCAGCGGCTTCAAAATTTCCTTCATCAACAAGCGCCGCAAGACCGGGACAGGAAACACCAAGAATCGATTCTTCCGCGTTCAGTTCTTTTTTGAGTCTTTGCAGTTTTTCTTCTTTCTGAGTTACGGGTGTCGCGAGCAGGGCTATCTTTTTGCCTACATTCTGTAAAATCGCAGGTTTGATCGCGGGCTCCATTCCAAAAATAGGAATTTCAAATTCTTTTCTAAGGGTTTCCGCAGCCGCGGAAGTTGCCGTATTGCACGCGAGCAGAATGGCTTCGACTCCCTCCTTGAGCAAAAAATGACAAACATTTCGAGTCAGCTCTAAAACGGTGGAAGCCGGTTTTTCTCCATACGGACTGTTCTTTAGATCTCCGTAATATACGATCTCGAGGTCGACGTTGTATTTTAAAATTTCCTTGAGCACGGACAAGCCGCCTATTCCGGAATCCATCAGTCCGATCTTGAGCGGCCTTTTCAAATTGGAAACCCCATTCTATTTTCGAAATCGATTTTACGCGGAAGCGATATACTCACCGATCTTATCTCGAAGGGTTTTATAGATCCAATTGAATTTTTCTTCGTCTTCTTCCAGTAAGGTGACTCGAAACCCGTCTTTTCGAGTGCAAAATGCGGACAACGGAACCACACAAATTCCGGTCGAAGCCAAAAGATAATACACAAATCTTCGATCGTTCGCAGCCTGGGCCAATAAAGGTTGAATGAAGTCGGACGCCTTTCCGTTTTCTACCTTTAACTTCATAGAAGAATTGAGAACCCCGTCTTCGAAAGCGACAGTCAAATAGAAGGCTCCCTTTGGAGCGATCACCTGCACTCCTTTCAATCCGGCAAACGCATCGGTCGCCAGTTGAGCGCGTTTTTTAAACTTATCATTTCTTTGTTTGAGATGCGGTATAAATTCAGGATGAGAATACACTTCCGGAATCGCCATCTGAGGAAGTGTAGTCGAACAAACCTCGAGCATCTTTGCGTCTAACAACGATTTGATGTATCTGCTAAAAACAGGATCCTTGTCCTTGTTAAAAATTTCCAACCAACCGCAGCGACCGCCGGGCCAAGGAAATTCCTTGGAAATGGATCGAAGCGCCATTCCCGGAACCTTATCCCCGATCACCTCGGAAAGATGAAGCGGTCCTTCATCCGAATAATTTACATGCGCATAAGTCTCGTCGCAGATCAGCATAAGATCGTATTTTTCACAAATCGCCACGATTTTCTTCATTAGAATCTTGTCATATACGGCGCCGGTAGGATTGTCCGGATTGATCAGAAGAATTCCGGTGATCGAATCGTTGTAACGGACTTTATTCTCCATATCTTCCAAGTCCGGCATCCAATTGTTTTCCGGTAAAAGATCGTAGGTAAGATGTTCGTAACCGCTGTGTGCTGCTTCCGCGGAAGAGATCGTGGAATACGCGGGACTTGGTCCGAGAACTCTCGCTTCCCTTCTCATAAATCCGAAAATTTTTGCGACCGCGTCTCCGAGTCCGTTAAAAAATAAAAGATCATCCGCGGTGATCTGCGCCCCACCTCTTTCGTTTACTTTTTCAGCAAGAAATTTGCGTGTAGGTTCGTAACCTTGTGTGGCGGTATAAGCCCAAGATTTATCTTTGCGGACCAGACTGGATACGATCTCTTTCATCCAAGCGGGAATGGTTTCTCCCTTCTGAATCGGATCTCCGATATTTTCATACGTGATCTGAAGACCAAGAGCCTCCAGTTTTTTTGCGACGGCTACGATCTGTCTGATTTCATAGATCAGAGCGTCCGCTCCGCTGTGAACGATGTTTCTTCTCATCCCGTCCAGTTTCCTCTAACGTTATTTTTATAATAATTATTTCTGAATCAATTTTACCGAAAGTTCTATCATCGTTTTCTCACGGTAGATACGGAGCTTGATCTTGCCCCCAAGTCCCACTATTCCAACCTGTTCACGCAGATCATTAATATTTTTAATAGGAGTTCCATTCGCCTCCAGAATAAAATCGTATCGTTTGATACCGCCCACTTCTGCGGAAGACTGAGGATCCAGATCGTATACCAAAACTCCGGTCCAAGGATCCGGGATTCCCAAAGCGATACGATGATCCGGGAGAGGCACGGTCGCCATCACACCCAAGATTGCGGGGCGAATATGTCTTCCTTGATTGTTTTCGATCATCCGGATGATCTTCAAAGAATAATTGCTTGGAATCGCAAAACCGATTCCCGAATTTCTCCCGGTCTCGCTTCGAATCAAACGATTGATTCCGATCACTTCTCCGTAGATATTCAAAAGAGGACCGCCGCTGCTTCCGGGGTTGATCATACTGTCCGTTTGGATATGAGCCTGACCTGTCTCGTCCAAGTCCTCTCTGTATTTTGCGGAAACCACCCCAACGCTAAAAGATCGTTCCAAACCGAAAGGAGAACCAATCGCGATCGCCCAGTCTCCGACTTCGATCTGATTCGAATCTCCAAATACGATCGGCTTTAACCCAGAACCTTCTCTGATTTTTAAAAGCGCGATGTCCGCTCTTTCATGACTTCCGATATACTTTGCGGAATGAACCCCTCCATTTGAAGTGATCACTTCGATACTCTCCGCCCCTTCGATTACGTGATAATTGGTTACGATATAACCCTTATCGTGGACAAAAAAACCGCTTCCAAAAGCGGAAAGTCTTTCGTTTCTAAAATCGAAATAATGATAAGGATTGGAAATCGATTCGCTTTTTTTGACTCGGATCGAAACCACCGAATCTTTGACAAGACGATAGACGTTTCGAAACGAATGTTGAATTTCAATCGCAGACTTTTGTTCTCCGGGGGAAATCGGTCTCTTACCGGAGAAAAGAGAAGACAAACCGCAATCCTTGGGAAAAATCAGAATCAAAATGAGAGCCGCAAAAAGAATCCCGTTCAAAACGACAATCTTCGGAAGTGATCTTAAAAACTCCATAGTAGAACCTAAATTCTATCCTCCTCTTTCCACCGGTATCTGTAAATCGAAAACCGCCGGTCATTGGATAAGAATCTTCGTCCTCGCATTTTTCTGTTTCACGTTTCAAAACTGCATTGGCTATCTCTGGCATTTGGGAAGCGGACAACTCGACATTCTTCTCAAACGAAAACCGATCGTGGAAATCCTCAACGATCCAAATACAAAAGAAGAATTAAAAATCAAACTGCAGAAAGTGGAATCGTTTCGAAAATATGGAATTCAAGAACTGGCACTGGATCCCGCCGCAGGTTTTCGGTCTTTTGTTCAATTGGATAGGGAAGAATTAGGATGGCACGTTGCTGCCTGTTACCCGCTCAAATTAGAATCCTATACTTGGTGGTTTCCGATCGCAGGAACAGTTCCTTATAAAGGATATTTCAGTTTGGAAAAGGCAAAGGAAGAGGAACAACGACTAAAAGATAAGGGTTTGGATACCCGAATCCGAATCACAGCAGGATATTCCACGTTAGGTTGGTTTGAAGATCCGATTCTTTCGTCTCAATTAAAATCGGATTCGCACGAGATTGCGTCACTCGTCTTTCATGAGATGGCACACGCAACCGTATACTTTCCGGGAGATTCGGTATTTAACGAGAGTTATGCGAACTTTGTCGAAGAGGAAGGAGCCTTTCGTTATCTCGAATCTCTAGAAGGAAAAGAAAGTCCGAAAAAAAAGGAAATTTTACAAAGAAAGGAAGAATCCAAAAGACTAAAACTCATTCTGGTAAACACAGCCAATCGACTTCAAAAACTATATACCTCCGAAACAAACGAAACCGAGAAACTCAAAAGGAAAAACGAAATTCTCTCCGAATTCAAAAATTCGCTTTTGGCTCAAAAAGACGATTTCAAACTGATCTCTTTGGAAAAACTTTCTAAAAAAGAGTGGAACAACGAGGACTTTGTCGGTTATCTCAGATATAATTCCGGAAGCGATTACTTTCGAAAACAATTCGAAACAACGGGACGCGATTTTTCTGCGTTTCATAAAAAGATGAGAACGTTAGTCTCTCTTTCCAATGAAGAACGAAAGAAATTACTTCAATAGAAAAATCCGTCTCTGATTTTAGATTTTGGGCGGACTTGAAGTCCCCCGATAAAAAATATCACGACAAAATCAATCGCTTTGTAAAAAAGTTAAAATAAATTTTAAATTTTTCTCCCTTTGAGCGCAAAATCAGCGCAAAGGGGGAAAATCAACTTTCGTTAAAAGGATTTACTCTAGCGGAATGATCCGTGGGAAGTAACGCATTGAATTTCGTAATTTGCGTTCCTTCGATACCATTCTCTGATGTTTCTCAACGTAAACTCACAAATCGGATCGAAGAACTATTCTTCTAAAATAAGACTGTTGGTATACAAACGATATCCGTTCCAGACACGATCCAAAGGATATGTTTCCTGAAGCGCATCTAACGCTTCCTGAAATCGGATATAAAGCGGCACCCGAGTACGGCTCCGTTTGGAAAATCGTTTTAGAAAATCAACATGTACGGTGTCCGTTTGATCTCCGATAAAGATCACCCCGGGTCCGAGAAAACGTTGACCTATCCAATAAAAAGAATCCCGATAGTTTTCGATATCGTAACGCTCCGGATCGAGATACCCAGAAGTATAAATCCAATTCCCTTTTTTAGGAGTTCCAAAAGAATCCGAAACGAGTTTTCCGCCTAACGTTAGACTCACTTGATTGACGATCTCCAAAGGATCTTGAAGAATGTAAAGATTACTTTTCAAATCCGAACCGGACTTGCCGGAGCCTGCTTCAAAAACTTCCAAATCCTTCAGAGATTTCTGCCAGTTCGGTTGTGTTTTGAAATTGGATAAAAATTGAATCCGATAATCCGGGCTGAATTCTTCCTTTGTCGAAAATATTGGATTTGAAAGCAGAGATTCTGGATCGGTTACGAGATAAAATTTATCCTCGGATCTGGGGACGATCGGAATTCTAAAATGATATGAACTCAAATAAAGATATGTCAGCTTATTTTTTGTTAACTTGATACTTCTTCGATATTCTTTTTCCAACTCTTCCCGAAGTAAAACCTCGTAACCGCCTCTCGAAGTTTCCTCCAAATATTGAAATAAGGAAGCCTTCAGTTTTCGATTGTCCTTAATCGCAAAATCCCCTTTTGACTTTCCTTGAACAAAACGGATATAAAAGGATTCAAGACCCAAATCCATGACCGCGAGAAATTCCTGATTCGCGGGAATTTTTGCTTTTAAACGATCGGCGACGGGAGCAAATTCCGGAATGTCTTTATAATCTGGACTAGAGTTCAGTATCAGACTACGACTCAAAGAAACCAAATCTTTTGCAAGAGCCAAATCAAAAAATACTTCGGAATTGTTTTTCTTAAAAGAAAGCTTCTGCAGAAACGTGATCCAATCCAAAAGCTCGATTCTTTCCCGCGCATGAAACGGCTTTCCCCTTTTCGAACGGACCGTCGCGTTTAAAAATCCGATAAATTCGCTGGGAGGCAAAGTCGTGGATTTTTCATATAGGGGAATCCATTCTCCGCCCGTAAAAGTCGAAACTTTCTTTCCTTGAAAAAAAGCGAGTTTCTCCGCAAGAACATTCTTATTTTTGAATATAGATTTATATTCGGGGGTGATTTTATATTTGGAATCCGTTTTTTCAAGCCAATGTCTGCTCTTTTCAAATTCGCCCCTGGAAAGCAAAGCTTGAGAATACCCGATCATCATCGTCAAAGCCCGGGATTTTGCTCCGATGTTCCACTCATATTCCACAAGAGATTCGGCGAGACGATCCGTTTCCTCATCCGTTTGATAAGGAACGGAATACAAAATCAAATGATAAAGAAGACTTCTTTCTTCCGGATCCAAGGACTCAAACAGCTTCGGAGAATTTCCATAAACTTCCGAATATAAGGAATAAGGCGAAAACCAAGCTCCGGTAATCTCACGTTTCCAATTTTGAAATAACCTCTCCCTAAACTTTCCGGTATCTTCTTCGGCCGCTTTTTTTTTCAGAATTCCTATGGCTTCCTGCCACTTTCCGGACAAAATCTGATACAATTCCTCTTTTCTAAAAATTTCTTTTTTAGAAAAACTTTCGCCTTGTAAAAAAAACTTTTGAGCGTAAATACTTTGTAAAATTTCCTCAACCGATTTGGTTTCATCTTCGGTTTTTGCAAGACTCAAGGCGTTTTTAGCGGCGGACTCGCCTATCGCAGGCTCGTAAAAAAGTCTGGAAATATTCATTATGTTTTTATAATATAAGTACGGATCATAAAAAGGAGTGATCGTTTTTTCCGAAACAACGAGCAAAGAAAAATTTACAGGAACTCCTTTTTTTAAAGAAAGTAAGGATAAAAGCAGATTTTTTTTGGAAACATCCGTTACATCCTCGGGAGAATACGAATCGCAAGCGGATAGAGGCTGATCCAGATAACAAGTAAGCAATGCCGAAAATAAAACAGAATCCTTCTCGGTTTTTTTTTCCGATTCGTTTAAGACGTTTTCATAAATCTCCTTCAAAGAAGCGCCTGCAGAAAGTTTCCACTTCAACCTCAACAGTTCCAATTCACCGTTAAAAAGCGGATCCGTGCTCTGAGAGACGGATCGGAAAGAAAACGCATGAGAGTATGCTTCTCTAAAGTTTTCCTTTCGTTCCTGATCTCTCGCGACTCGATGAGAATCTTTAGTAAATGAATTTGCCTCCTTTGTGCGAAGGATACTCGAACCGAGAAATAAACCTCCCGGAAAAGACCGATTCAACACTTCTTCGGGAGGAGCGTTTGAACATGGTTGTTTGATTTGACAAATTGCCAAATTGGAGATTCCCGAAGCGTTCAAGACCTCGTAGACTTCCGAAAGGATTTCAAGATTTACAGGTTGATTGTCATAAAAAAGCGCGGTGGAAACTTCGTTTCGAGTATGAAACAAATCTTTAATGGAAAAATTCGATTTCGAAAAACTTTCCCCGAACGAATTATTCGCTTGTGTCTTTGGAAACAAAGCGAGAATCAAATCCGTATCCAACAATCTGGTGTGAATCTGATCCGGTTTTACTTCCACAATCTTAAGAGCCGAATCATTGTTAGGCGAACTATCCATGATTTTCGCTCCGAAACGAATTCGTCTTAAACTCTTTTCTTGAGGAGACTTTAAATGAGAAGGTCTGAAAATCAAAGATCTTTTTTCGGGCAGACCTTTTTGAATCGAATCAAAAGAAATCTTATCGTCCAATTGAACAAACCACGATCTTTGACTTGAAAACGGAAGTTTGCCAGAGGTTGAAATCTGTTTTAATGCATCCTCCGGTTTTCCGGGAATATCAAAGTATTCTTCAATTGAATGATTCGCACGGTAGATCCGTATCTTCGTTTCCGAAGTTTCGATTCTCAGATAACCTTCTCCTTCTTGCAAAAGAGAAAGTACGGATGGTTCCTCCGAAAAAATTCCGAGATAACCGTCCAGGTTAGGATTCTTGAGTTTCATTTCTAAAAGAAGTTTTTCCAATTCCTTTGCAAACGACTGATAATCCTTTAAAGGTGTTTCCGATTTTTCCTTGTTTTCAAGAGCGGATTGAACCGCAGAATAAGCGAGTTTTTGTTTTTTCAATAACGTTTGGAGCTTGGAAACATCCGATGTAAAAATCGGATTTTCGGATTCATGCGGAATTTTTACAAACTGGCGATACAGATTTAATTTATGAAGCTGATCCAGACTTTTAAATCCTGCGGAATTTTTTCCGGATTCGAAATAAATTTCGGATTGGATCTTAAAAAGTTTGCGGATTACAAAAAACTTAAGCTCTCCGATCAAATGTGGATGAGAGGTCAATAAAGAACTCGCCTTTTCGATCCTTTCTTTTGCACGAAGATAGTTATTTTCTTTTCTATAAATTTCAGCCTGCATTACGAGCGCTTCGATCCATTCTTGAATGTAATAAAACTCGTTGGCCAACTCAAAAGACTGATCCAAAATCGACTTTGCACGTTCGATATCCCCCAATCGGACATACAACGACGCCCTGCTGATTGTATATAAAAGACGTTCTCTACGGGAATATGGGTCGGCAGGAAGTCCCACATTCTCTTTGGGAACCATGGAGGGGTTCTCCAAAAGTCCGGCTGAACGACCAAAAAATTCGAAGCCTGAAATCGAATCATTTGATTTAAAATGTTGCTCTCCGAGATAGTAGTAAATCAATGCAAGAATAGGATCATGATCCGGATACGTATTATAAAAGATTGATATACATTTTTTCGTTTCGGAATAGACCCCTTCTTCGACATAAAGACCTTCTCCCAAACAATTTTTTAAAAAACTTTTTTTTACGGAAAGCAAACGATCCAACGCCAAATTCAACGTTGGAATTTCCGATCTCGGATCTTCTTTGGAATTTTCCAAATGTGCAAAAAAAGAATAAAGCCCTCGCTTAAACGAATTTCTCGCCTTGGAGGAAAACCCCTTTTCGATCTCCAGTTCTTCCGCTTCCGCATAAAATTTTGCAGCGGTTTTAAATTCATCTCTCCTAAAATTCAAATACCCGAGATCGTTATGCGAATTGGATTGAATCAAAGAGCCAGCTAACGTAGAATCCAGATCTTTTGATTCTATATAAGCCAAACGTTTATTGATTTCTTCCGCGGCCTTTTCGGTTTCCAAAGATTGAATCAGATTATTTACACGAATCCCGGTGGTCATTAAGGGTTGAAACTTGGGGGCAATCGCTTCCGGAAAACGGCTTTCTCCCGAAATTCGAACACCGTCTGGCACCATCACGTCCCATACAAATTCCCAAAAAGAATCCGAAAAATATTCCCAAAAAGTCAGTTTTACCTTGGTGGGAAGCCAAAGTCCGCCTCCCCTACTCGAATAAATTTTTTCAGCTTCTTTCAGATGAGTTTCTGATAGTTTAAACTTTCCTAATTTTTGATAACACAACGCCAATCCGTTATGAAGATTGATCGGATCGATCCAACCGTTTTCACCGTTAAGTGAAATGGCATCCTTGTAGTAAGTCACTGCGTTGGAAAACTCTCCTGATTCCATATACGAAAGACCGATTAACGTAAAAAGAAGAGCCAGTTTGAGCTGGTATTGTTGGAGTTTTTCCGGACCGTCCTTCCCGGTGAGAGTTTTTTTGGATTCGTTTTCAAAATAAATCGCCGCTGCTGATTTCAATTTTGTCACTGCGGATTTGTAATCGGCGACATAAATGGATGATCTAGCGGAATTAAAAAGAAACATAGCCTTCTGACGATAATTCTCAAATTGAGTTTTGGAAATAATGTAATTCGAAAGAGCATCCACTCTGGAATACTGTTCGTTTGCTCTTGGATAATTTTTTAATAAGAAATAGTTATTTCCGAGATTTAACCGGAGATCCGAAAGAGCTTTTTTATTTTCGAAATTTTCTCCTAAAAGCTCCAATACCTGACTATAGAGCTCGATATTCTCTTCGAAATTTTTTTCGGGAAAATATTTTTTATAAACACCCGCGTATTGCTCCTCATCGGCGGGTTGATCGTCTGCTGCCTTTCTACTTTTAAGGATATCGATGTATTGATACATCCATCCCAAAAGTTGATACGCTTCATAATATCTTGGATCCGCAAAGATAATCCATCTCAATTCATATTCAGCTTGTTTAAAGTCTCTGAGTATTTCCTCTTTACGAACAGTCGTCATTGAGCCTGCTGCGTTGTAATACGTCTCCCGAATCACGCTTCGATTGACCAAATAATAAGAATAACCGTAAAGAGTCGCAAGATCCAATACAGGTCGGGCTCTAGGAACGGATTCATTATAATACTGATTGATATAACGCAAGCCTTCCTCGGCAAGAGGATCCACGCTGCGGATATCGATCACATCGAGTTGGGTCAAAAGCGCTTTTTGTTTTTCTTGACTTAAAACGCCAGAAAGTTTGAATACGGAATCCACCATCATTCTTTGATAATAAACCGCGTATTCCTTATACAAAGTTTCCAGAAATAGATTTCGGCTCTTTACGAGAAACATATTCTCAGTATTGAAAAAATAATGAAACGCAGCGTCCTGAAGATTTCCTCTCCGGTCGTGATCCCTCGCTTTGTTTTCAAAATAGATAAAAGAACGTTCGATCTCCTTCTCATCCAGATTTACGCCCAAAAGCGGATCGTATTTTTCCAAATAGACGCGCAATTCATCAAAGGATTTTTGAACCTCTCCAAGCCCCTTGAAATTATTCGATTTGAGCAGATGCCCTTTTAAAAACAACGGATCCGATTCCGCAACGGAAGAAAGAAAGGAATTGAGTAAGGAATTACTTTCCTCAAAACTGCCTCTCCCGTTCAAACCCAGGGATTTGATATATAAGAAATATTGAAACAATCGGACGGATTTCTTTTCGAGAGAATTGGAAGTTATGGAAATTTCCGCCGCGGAAATTTTTTCTTCAAATGTCCTATTAAAAACCAGCTCTTTGTCGATTTGTTCATAGAGAAGTCTTAAATCTTCTTTACCCACCTTGGAATCGTTTGCGATTCTTAAAAACGTATCCGGAATTTTATACGAATTCGCGGCTGTATTTTTATATTGTAGATCGCCGAATTTTCTATAAATATCCCGAATTCTATAATACCTTGGATAGTATTTTAAAATTTCATCATATAGCTGCAAAGAGTTTTGAAAATCGTCCGAACGCGCCAGAAGATCTCCTTGTTCTTCCAAAAGCGAAGCCAAGAGATTCGCATCCACATTGGGAACGGCTCGCATCTGTTCATAATACTTCCGAACCTCTTTGGACGCGGATAAAAGGGAATGTTTTTTTTCTTCCGCCAAAAAAAGTCCATAGGCAAGCCCTGATATCGGATTCAAATGCGAAGAGAGAATCTGCTTTTTTAGGGTTTCGACAATTGCATTTCTCCCGGAACGTTTCGCTTCTACATATTTTAAAAGAAGCGCCTTTGCCCGAATCAAAGGATAAATCGGATCTTCCGAAAAATAGAATTCGATCGCGTCGATTGCCAAAAGAAATTTCTCAAAACTTTGTTTGTCTCTATATTTCAAAGCTAACTCATACTGTGAGATGACGTCCTTTTCCCTGGAAACTGAACCAGTCGCCGGTATGAAATAGATATTTAGAGTATTATAATATGCTGCCGTAAATAAAACCGAACCTCCGTTAAAGGAGGAAAATCTGGAATCAAAAAGAGAATCGCCTCCGCCAGTCAACTGACGCACGATTCCGGTCTTAAGATCCTTTCGAACGATCAAGCTATTGTCTCTTTCATCCAAACGTCCGTTCTTATTTGTATCATTACGAATCGAAGTATAATAAAGATAACGAAGATCTTCCGATAAGGAAGGTGAAAAGTTCAGATAAGAATCCGATGTGACTCTTTCATTTTTCCCGGAGTCCAAATCCAAAATATAAATATCGCCCGTAGAACCGTCCTGATACGAAACATAAACGATCTTTTTTCCGTTCATCGACCAAACCGGAGAAGCTCCTCCTTTTTGAGTCAATAGCTTCATCGGCTCTTCGCCTTCCGTATCCAGGACCACGAGATTTTGAATTCCGGGACTCAGGCGATCCGAAGAAAATACAACGTGACGATTGTCCGGAGAGAAAAACGGATCCGTATCCGCAAAGCCGTCTTTTTTTCCGGGAACATCGAAGTCTGGGTTGGTCAAGGAAATAAAATCCGAATTTAAAAATCGTTTTCCTTGTAGAATCTTCTCCGCCCATAGATTCGGATCCATCTCCAATAAAATCAGATCTCCGGAGGAATCATATTGCTCCGAAACAAAAACCAATTTACTTCCGTTCGGACTGATTGCCGGCTTGAGTTCCGGTGCGGGATGTTCGGTAACCGGAACCGTTATGGAACTCTTTAAGTCGCGAAACCAGATGTCGTAGTTTCCTTTCTGACCGGTTGTGTAAAAAAGATATCTACCATCCGCGGTAGTAGAGTTGTATAAGTTATTTCCTCTTTGAACCGTTAGAGGAAACGGTTTTTCATTTTCAGGTGTGAAATAATTGACCGCGATCGAGGAGTAATTGAATTCCAAAGGTTTGATCTTTGTCGAAGAACGAAAGATAGAACACTGAAATAAAAAAAGAACACAAAAAAAGAAAAGGAGGCGATTGCGGATCATAACCTATTCCTTGCGAATCCATTTTCCGGGAGATTTCTCATAGTATTCCCCTTTTTCCACAAGACGATACCAGGTTTGTTCGATGTGAAGACGAAATACTTCCGATTCCTCCTTGGATAGGGCTTTGGAATCGGATGTATTTCGAGAAGACACCACTTGATTTCGATGTTCGTTTGCGATCGAGATCAAACTTTCGATGCGCGATCTGACTTCCTTTTTAAAAAGTTCGTTTTTAACCCCTGCTTCGCCCGCGGCCGGATTGATTCTCAGTTTTCCGTCCAGACCTTCCGCTAAAAAGCCTTCTTCCTTCCAGGTTTTGATTTCGGGCGCAAGATACGCGAGAGCTCTCAATGATATTAGAATATTCTTATCTCCTTGAGAATAAACGCCTCCTAAAAAATCCTTTTTCCAAACTTCGGATCCGGCGGAGGAAGTTTTAATCGAAGAAATCAACCATCCGTCCTTTTCTAAGATTCGATCTTCTCCGATCATCTGTTTTTCAGAAGAAGTTTGTGTTTGTGTAAACGTGATCGGAGGAGATTTTATGCTGCAATCGACGGACGATACAAAAAAAGAGAAACAAAACAAAAATGGAATTATACGATTGAGCATTTGATTTTTCATTCCCTGATTCTCCTCATTTATACGTATCGATTTCGGATCTCGCTCTGTTTAAAAAATTTGCGAGAGGCATCCTTTGTTGCGAGATCTGACTATTTTCCAAATTGATGATCGTATTTAAAATAGAACGTTTAAATTGAATGACCGCGTAAACAAGTCCTTTGGATAATTCGATTTCGATCTTATCGACCGCATAACTGTTATAGATAAAATCGGTAAAGATATTAGATGGAGCGAATATGTTTACCGCACTTTTTGCGAAATCCTCTCCTATCTGAAATACGCTGAAAAACAAATTGATATTCGGAATCGGATCCGCGAGATTTCTTCCGTAAACATTGAGATCCGCTTTGATCTTTCCGTCGTCGATCTTGGATCTGTTTTTGGGAGGAAGCAACTGTCTAAGATCGATATCCTTGATCTGAATGACTGCACCGAACTCCATCTTCTCCGGTTTTCCCTCGCCCACGTTTACAAGAATATCCTTGCCGATAATCAAACCGTCCAGACTATGCACTTTCAAATATTCTAATTTAAGAAAGTTCTCCGTGTAGTCAATTCTCGCGGAAAGTCCAGGTTGTCCGTTTTTAGGTTTTACATAATCAAAAGGAAGACCTCTGATGGAAGGATGTGTTCCTATGATTTGGCTGATCGTAAAATTCGGAACGGGAACTCTACCGTAAGTTTTGATAAACTTTTCCTTGTTACCTTCGATCAGATTCGGAGTTGTTTTGACGGAAAGATCGTGAACAAACGGAAATTCGGTGTTCCATCCTTCGATCAGATAGAGTTTACAATCTTCTCCCGGACAAAATTCGTTTGCGTATCCGAGGTTTGAATTTTTAGAAAGCAAGTTGCCGCTTGCGATCGAATTTTTTAAACGAAAGTCGAGTGAAAAAAGTCCTGTAAACGTGATTCCCTTAAAAAGATAAGTTGCCTTCTCCGATTTTAAATGAATTCCACCTTTCAGATCCGGCATCAATTCTCCAAAAACACTCTGCTCACCTTTCTTGGCCTTTGATAAAATACCGCTGACCTCCATTCTAAACTTAGAATCGAAAGCGCTCAGATTCAATTTGGGAAGTTCAATGGAAGAATCCTTTGCAATCCTTGCGCTCAAATCCGCTTTGAGATCCCTCACCTGAATGCCGGGTAAATCAAAAAGCAATTTCCCGGAAACGGATTGAGCTCCTTCCAAGATGGAATAATCCAAACTTCCGTTAAGCGCGATCTTACTCCCCAGATTGTTTCTGACGGGAATCAGACTTTCACGAAGAGATAAAGGTAAAGTCGGAGTCAGAAGATCCAATTCCGTCTTTATTAGAAGCGAAGTTAAATTCATCCTAAAACCTTTTTCTAAATAAAGAAAACCCTGAGAGGAAATCGAAAGAGATTCCTTTCCTTCCGTCCCTTTGGTCAGAATGGAAATGGAATCGACCCTAACTCCGGAAGGTGCGAAAGGTTTTTCAAATTGAATCTGCGATTTTAGATCGAGACTGACAGGAATCGACGAAGACTTTCCTCTTCCCATCGGAAACCGAAAACCGGTTAGTTTGACTCCGCCAGAAACATTCAAAGAATCGAATGTTCCACCCGCCTTGAGTTGAAGCCCCAAAACTCCGTCGAGTGTTTTCACATAATCGGTAAGATTTAGATTCTGAACCGCAAGATCCAAATCCAGTTGAGAACCCCGAGTGATACTTCCGGTCGCCGCAAGATTGATTCCGTTATACGTAATCGATAATTCCTTGAGTTCTAAATTTTCAAAAATGGGAATCGGCTTACTCGCAGTCGGAGAGTTTTCGGTTAAAGGATGTATGATAGAATCCGCGATCAATTTCAATTGGGGAATCTTATGAGTTTTTCCCCCGATCGAAATCATCAAGTCCTTCGCGGATAAATCCGCGGAGACTTTCAGACGAGTGTCCTTTCCTGAAATCGCGATCGGAGCCATACGCAATTCCCCGTCCAACTGCATTTTTGGAATTCCCGGAATCGTGGATAAAAAATCGGAAAGCGGTTTTAAACGAATCGAAGATTTTTGAACGTTAAACTGAACGTTTCTTTCCTTGGAAGAAACTCCTGAAATCCCTCCAGAACCCTGAAGCCAAACGTCTTGATTGACTTTCAATTCGAGATTTTCGAGATTCAGTTTGTCTTCCTTTTCCAAATAACCCAATTGATATTTCAAACCGAATCCGAACGGAGCCAACAATTGATTTCGAACTCGAATCGGAATCGCATCGGAACCGATATCCGCCTTAGAAACAAGCATCCCGCCCGGAACACTATCGTCCCGAGTCAATTCTAACGTTAGCCGAAACGGTTGATCGAGGAATTTAGAATTATCCTCGAAGTAGATCCGAACCGTTTTTTCGGGATTCATTTGAAAACGCAAAGAATCGATCAACTGCAGGATTCTCAAATTAAAGGGAATCTTTCGAAACCGGATCGTATCCAATTCCAACCCCAAGTTAAAACCGTCAAGACCGGTCCTGTAAGAAGAAGCACCAGATTCGGAACTAACGTGAACAAAGATATCTTTGAGTTCAAGACGTAAGAACGCACTGACCGGAAGATACGTTGCGATCTCATTCAAAGGAGGGGATGACGTTTCCGTCTCGAGGGATTCTGCGGGAGCAGGAGGAAATAATTTTGATAGATTCCATTCCCCCCTTTTTTGTCTCAAATCCACCTGCAAACCGACAACGGCGATCCTGGAAAGTTTGACCCTTCCAAAAAAGATCAACGGCAGGTTGTAAGAAAGGTCAACTTCCTTCGCGGAAAGGACGGGCTGATTTTCAAAGGAAGCATCCGATCTAAAAAGAAGATCCTCCAAGGTCAGTCCGTAAAATAGGGAAAATTTTTTTACGTTAAAAGTCGCGCTTCCTTGGATCAAACCTTCCGCAATCTTGGATAAAAGGATCTGTCCTGTAAATCGGTTAAAGATCAGTTTGTAAATAAATAATATACTAAGGAGAGCGAAATAGAATCGTTTATGGCTTTGAAAGTGACGTTTGAAGGATTCCACAACTTCTGAGCGAATCAGTATTCGAAGGATTCAAGAGCTTCTTCCAATGTCTTATAAATTTCAAAGATACTGGCAAGCTTGGTAATCTCCATTAAGTTCTCGATATCGGAATTTAAGTTTGTAAAAACCATTCTTCCTTTTAGGCCGTCGATGTGTTTGTAAATATTCAAAAACATACCTAGACCTGCGGAGTTGATAAAGGGAACTTTTTTCAAATCGATGATAAATTTCGGAACGTCACCTTTGGAAATGTATTCTTCTATTTTTTGTCCGAGCTCGAACTCATTTCCTGCTTTGATCGGCCCTTCAATCTTGATGATGTGGACGTCGTTTTTCGTGGTGACTTTGATTTTCATAACCCTGACTTGGATATTGGATGCAAGTATAATTAAATTTCCCGGCAATTTGTAAAGAGAATTTTTGGGCATAGCACTAAAAATCAGGGTAAAAACCCGATTTCAGAGAAAAAGAGAACAAAGCAAACGCTCTAAATATACAAGAGAAGGCTTTTCCAAAGTGAGGGAATAATTCTGGACAAAAAGCCGACTCCTGCAATCCTTACTAGTATATCTTATGGCCGAAAGACCTCCTTTCCTTTCCGTAGTCATCCCAATCTACAACGAAGAAAAAACCATCCCCGAACTAACGAGGAGACTTGGAATTCTTCAAGAACTTTTGATCGCCAATCACTCTTTTAAAAAAGACGATTTGGAAGTTCTCTTTGTAAACGACGGCTCTAAAGACGATAGCTGCTCCGCCCTTAAAAAATTCTGCTTTCGAACAAACGGTTACAAACTCGTCAACCTATCTCGAAATTACGGTCATCAAACCGCGATCACCGCGGGAATCGATATGGCAAGAGGGGATGCGGTAGTCGTTATGGACGGAGACCTGCAAGATCCTCCCGAATTCGTCAGCGATCTCTACACAAAACTGCTCGAAGGATACGACGTAGTCTACGCAAAACGCAAAAAGAGAACCGGAGAGTCCTGGTTTAAACTTCTGACTGCGCATGTATTTTACAGAATTCTAAAAAAGATCACGAGATTCGACATTCCGATCGACACGGGCGATTTTAGAATCATGAGCCGAAGAGTGACCAACGTTCTCTGTTCTATGAGAGAACAACACAGATATATCCGCGGACTGATTTCCTGGATCGGTTTTCAACAAACCGGACTCGAATACGAAAGAGAAGAGCGGTTTGAAGGTGTTACCAAATTTTCCGTGGGAAAGATGCTCAAATTCGCGTTAGACGGAATCACGTCCTTCTCTTCCGCACCTCTCAAACTTTCCTCGTATTTGGGATTTGGAACCGCCTTTTTCGGAGCGTTATACGCCCTTTATGTGATTTATCTAAGAATATTTACTTCCGAAACGATCACAGGCTGGAGCTCGATGATGATCGTAGTTCTCATTTTAGGCGGAATCCAATTATTGGCTCTGGGAATGATCGGAGAATATCTGAGCAGAGTGAACGACGAATCAAAAAACAGACCCTTGTATGTGATTGAAAACGTCTATCAAACCTCCACAAAAACGTCCAAACCTTCCAAAAGGAAAACCTAAACGTTTCGAACCTTGTTAACCCATTTTTTCCGTTCGGAGGCAATTGTGAAAAAAGATCGATTATTCATTCCCGGCATTCTTCTTTGTTTGTTGTCTTTAGGCCTTGCGTTTTATATGGGCTGCCGCAACTGGGAAATTTTTATCCGAACTTGCAGCCTCAAGGATCTTCTTACTTGGGACGAAAACATCCGCCTCAACGTGGTATTAGACCAGTATCAGGACTTCAAAGAGTTTAGAATTTGGAGAGCCTTTTTTCCGTTTTTAGAATCACCCACTTGGCCTCCGTTACGCTCCTTTCTTTCACTACTGTTGCTTCTGACTCCGGGAGACATACCCATCACTTGGAAGGATTCTTTTTTAGGTCTTGTGTTTTACATTCTTTGTTTTCCAACGATTCTTTATATCGTTTATAAAATCACCGGCTCAGCGCTAAAAGCGGGATTGGCTTCGATTTTGACGTTAGCACTCACCTTGCATACCACAGAAGGTCCATCCTACAGCCTCTCTTCCATGCTCGAAACTCAAGGAATGTTTTTTCTTCTCTGGACTTATTACACTCTTTATAAACTCTATAAACAGACGGAGGAGGATCCCTATCGAATCGACTTTGATAAAAATCAAAAGATAGAATGGTCTGTCTTTCTTTCGTTGTTCGGACTTTTCTTTACAAAATATCCGTATGGTCTTTTGCTCTTTATCGCCATCTTTGTCTACGAGGTGTTATCTAAACCGAAAGAATATTCTGAAATTCTAAAATTCGCATTTTCACAGAGATACAAAGGACTCCGAAGAATCTTTCTGCTTCTGGTTATATTGCTCGTTCTTTCCCTGCCAATCCTGAGAGTTATAACGAATATCAACCTGGATCAGAGACAGTTCAAGCTCATCATCTATTATTGTACCGTTCTCTTGTTTTTGGATTTCAACACATTTGTCTATCAAAAAAGAGAGGAATGGAAACGGATCGCTCCGACTTCCATCCGAGTTTTATACGTTTTCGCGATTGCACCTTCTCTCGTCTGGATTTTTGCCAATCCGGACCGGGTGATGAGTTTGATCAACGCGCAGATGATCGTGAACGAATACGTGAAAAGTTTCACTCTTGCGTTATTTGCCTCTCCCACGACCACCAGTCCGGTAAGCCATGTGTTTCAGGAACCGTGGATATTTCGGATCTTTTTCTTCGGATTGATCGGACTGATTCTTTGGTTTTTGTGGAATCGTATTCAGACTCAAAAACAAAACCTCATCGGCCTCACGACGCGCAATCTTCGCGATCCGTTAGTCGCGGTCACCTGCATTCTGTTTTTGCAATATATCATCATAGACGCGACTACGGGAAACAAACAGCTCAGACATGTATTCCCCCCTCTTCCTGCTCTTTTCACGATCTTCTCACTCTGGGTGTTTCGTTTTATCGAAACCGATTTCAAAAAGCTCAGAATCTTTGCGATCGGATTCGGTGTCCTCGTATTTATCTGGAGCGCAAGTTTGTATGTTCGGGAAGGCGGACTCTTGCGGGACAGTTTTGAAAAAGTGCAATACTTTTGTCTCAAGGGATTTCAGACCGATCTATTTCAACCGGCGCGAGATCTGACGAACAAAATTTCCGCAGACGGAAAATATATCGTATTCAACGGATTTCATGAAGAATTCAATTTTGATAAAAAAGGGAGATTGATTGCATCCGAGATCGACCTTTTGATGAGGATGAAAACGTTTCAAAGTGGAAAATACAGAAACGATTCCAGACACAAGTGGAAAACTTGGGAAGAATTTTCATCCGCTCTTGTGATCACTCCCGTATGCGGACAAAAAGAAATGATGGATAAGTTTGGAATTCGCTCCGCAGCAGTCGGTAAGAGTGTTACTCTCAAAAAAGAATACAAACATCCTTCGGGAAATTATTGTTTGAGAGAATATTCTCTGCAATAATCGAATTTTTTTTTGCGTCATATCTATCTTCGGAAACATATTTTTTTATAATTTGAAATCCCATTCCGACCGAGGAACGGGCCCACAAAATGAATTACAGGAATGATACTTCCTGATTTACGTTGACCTTGTTTTCCGACAAACTTTATGCAGCCATCTTGGATCTTTCCTTCCATTCTTTTTGCTCTGACTACATTGATCCTTCTCAATCTTGTCTATTTATTTCTATATTTGACGGAAAGACATAAATTTCTTCTTTGCTGGCTATTGTCTTGGATCTTTCAGATGATTTCTCTTTTGGGAAATCTATTACGGACAATATTGGGATCTCAAGAATGGTTGGCGATTTTGTCACAAAGCGCGGATGTCATGACGGTTTTTTTTATGCTTGCCGGTTGTTTTTTATTTTCCAATCGGAAAATTCCCAAATCGGTTTTTGGAATTCTTCCATTGGGCTTTTTTTGGCCATTATTGGAAAAAATTTATTTTCAAGATTCAATTCTTGCCTCTATCCCCGGCTATCTCCTTGTTGGCGGAGCGCATATTTATTCGGGTATTTTATTCTTAAAATTACCCTCCACCTATCATCGAGGAAATCTGTTCACAGGCTGGAGCTTTATTCTCTGGGGAATTTATATAATCAACTGTCCTTTTTTAAGATCGTTTCCTGAGTTTGCAATTTTTGGCTTTGCACTCGAGGGACTTTTTCGTCTGAGCTCCGCGATATTCATTCTAATTATTTACTTTGAATGGTCCAAAGAGACCGTGTTTCGTATGGATTCTCTTTACAAAAAGATTATAGATACTTCTCAAGAAGGAATCTGGATCATAGACAAAGTCGGAAATACCACTTTTGCAAACAACAAGGTTGGAGAACTCTACGGAGTCAAACCGGAGGAAATGTTAGGAAAGAATCTGTTGGATATCGTAGGACCCGATCGCAAAGAATCGGTGCAAAAACGTTTGGAGGAAAGAAAACGAGGAAAAACCGAAATTTCCGAATACAATTTCACAAACAGTAAAGGGGAAAAAAAATACGCAATTGCGTCCGCCAATCCCCTTTACGACGATTCAGGAAATTATGACGGCTCTCTTGCAATGATTGCGGACATCACATCTTTAAAATTGGTGCAAGAACAGCTCCGAGAAAGCGAAAGACAGATTTCCACAATCATCAGCAATATCTCAGGGATTGTATATCGTTGTAAAAACGATCCTCCGAATTGGACGATGGAATATATCAGCGAAGGCTGCGTTTTATTGACCGGATATACACCGGCAGAACTGATCGGAAATAAAACATTATCTTTTGGTGATATAATTCTCGAAGAAGATCGAGAGGAAGTGTCAAACGACGTCACTCATTCTGTCAAGGAACGGATTCCCTATCAGGTCACTTACAGAATTCGTAAAAAAGACGGAAAAATCCAATGGTGTTTTGAACAAGGAATCGGGGTTTTCGATTCACAAGAAAATTTACTGGCATTGGAAGGGGTAATTATCGACTACTCCCTTCCCAAACAAGCGGAGGAGTTGATCAGCAATTCTCTCAAAGAAAAAGAACTGCTTCTCAGGGAAATTCATCATAGGGTTAAAAATTATATGCAGGTTTTATCCAGTTTAATCGGATTACAATCCGAATATTCGATCGAACCAAATGCAAAAAAAATTTTGGAAAACAGCCAAAATAGAATCGCATCCATGGCGATGATTCATGAAACATTATATTCAAAAAGCGTTGAAAGCAAAACATTTCTTCCGGATTACATCCTAAAATTGATTTCAAACTTGATATATTTTTTCGGTTACGATGAAAAGGATTTCCAGACGGAAGTTCACTGCGATTCCATCCTTCTCAACCAGGGGATCCTGATTCCTCTCGGCCTGATTTTAAACGAATTGATCACAAACTCGATGAAACATGCTTTCCCGAAAATAGAAGGTTTCAAAAGATTAAAAGTCAGCTTTACATTGGATGAAGAAAATCTTGCTTGTATCGAGGTGGGAGATAACGGGCCCGGAAAAATTACAGATTCTCAACCGAAAAAAGACTCTTTGGGAATAGAACTCATTCAATTGTTGACCTACCAGCTCAAAGGAAAAATCGAAAACATCTCCAATTTCGAAGGTTATACGACTAAAATCCGATTTCCCTTAGTTCCAAAATAAAATCCTTTCTTCTTAACGACTATGCCGCGGCAGAATTCTCCGAATCCATACGACGACTCAAAGCGGTGGATTCATTTTGCAAAGGGTTTCTCGAGGCAATCACTTCGAAAGTTTCCTGATATTTTTCGTGATTGGTTCGCATGATTCTATCCCAAAAATTGAAGTAGAGGGAATAATTGCAGTTAAAGTATTTATGATGCATATTGTGATGAGTCGTCGTATTATGCCAATTCGTAAATTTGCTCCTTAAAAACCAGGAAGGGAAAAGTTCGTAAGACAAATGCCCCAAAACGTTAAGCGAAGTCATATAAATAAAAAATACGATCATTGCCACATGGTGAAGAGGTAATAATACGGAAGCCAACGGAATGATCCCCGATTCTATGATTGCTTCCAAAGGATGAAACGAAAACGCCGCCCAAGGAGACGGGTTTGTGGATTTATGATGAACCAGATGAAACTGTTTAAACAAAAGTTTATGATGCATCAATCGATGCGTCCAATAAAAATACGTATCGTGTAATAAAATCAGGGCAAAAATACTAAAAATGAGATATGGCACCCCGTAATCAGAGACCTGATTGTAGATAAGATTGTATCCGTTTTTTTGAGACCAGGCGATAAACACCCCGGAAAGAGCGAAGACAAAAAACGTGATCAACGAATATTTCACCTCGTGACGGATACGATCGTTTTCCGGTTTTTTCTCCTGAATGAGTTTATGAGAAAGTTTTCGACCGAGTAAAACCCATACGATGAAAAACGCCGCTCCGGCAAAGAGAACATAACGTATCAGGAGCGTCCCCCAAACAATTCCGAAAAAACCGCCGTATCCGACTTTTGAAAGTAATTCTTCCATTCTTATCCCCGTAATTCATTAAATTGGACTCTCAGAATGATTTTATTATGCGCCGAATTTTTTATTTAGGCTTGCTCTTTTCAAAATCATTCAGGTTAATTTTCGAATCCGTCCGATTTTTTCTGTATTCCGTCGGAGTCAGCGCGGTAAGCTCCTTGAAAGCGCGGTTGAAAGGTCCGAGGGATTGATACCCGAGATCCATAGCGATTCGAATCACCGGAATTTCATCCTTAGATGAATCTAAAAGAAGCTCACAGGCTTCTTGAATTCGATAACGATTGAGAAAATCGTTAAAGTTTCGAAATCCTAAATTCCCGTTTATCAAACGCCTCAATTTGTATTCGTGAACCTGGAGCTCCTCTGCCAATACTCGAATGGTCAGTCCTTCCGATCGATAGAGTCTTTCTTTTTCAAAAGCGTCTATGAGTTTTTTCTGAAGAATCGGATCCAGGGTCGGGAGTTTTTCTTCTATGATTTCTTGTTTTTTCTGGATCAAGCCATCCTTGAGTTCAAACATCAAATATTGAAACGCGAGAATCAGCCCCCAAGCGAAGATTCCGTTGACCAAATCGAGAATTTCTGACAATTCTTTTCCGCGTAAAAAGAGATGCGAAAATATATTGATAGCGATTACGATTCCGGATATCAGAATATGAATCTGTCTCAGAGTCCTTCTTGATTCCACCAGATCATCCTTTCTTCCGATGTAGATTTGAATGATCGCGGTCAAAACAAAGCCTAAGGAAAAAATAGAAGGCAATAGGATCCTGGAAAGAATACGTTCGGATTCTACGGGACCTCTGAGCGAGATTTGACCTAACTCCGGATAGGTGGCTATCGTAGAAAAAAGTAATTTACCGATGAGGAGAAACCAATACCAGGTCTTGATTTCAAAATGATCATCAAAGGCCGCTAATGTAATTAGCCAGTAAAAAAAAGGAAGCGCCAAAACGCAAAGAAAGAGAAAATTTCTAAAAGCTGGGTGAATTTGAACGTATACATCCAAATTCAAAATGAGATAAGACACTATCGATAAAATAAAACAAACCGCTATTTTTCCGCGAATATCGTGCCAGTATCGAAACAAAAAGAAAAGCAGTAAGGAAATCAAACCGCCGATGGAAAAAAAATGTAAGATATTCGTAATTTCAGTGATCACTGATTTCTTCCAGATTTTCCAACTCTGTCCAAAAGTCTTTTGTTTGTAAATCAGGAAGCAAGGCTCTAATCGTTCCGCTATCAATAAAACAATCTTCCAGGCCCGATTCCACAACTTCAGACTTTGTTATTTTTTCATGTTCTTCCAAAAATGAAAAAATTTCTTTCCAAGTATGCCATTGATGATCGGATAAATTCAATCTATTTGGAATTGCAACAAATCCTTCCTTGCGAATTTTCTCCGTCAAAAGACAAACTGCGACAGCAACATCGTTTCCATGAATCAGATTCAGCTGTCTTGAACTTTTTTTGACAAGTCCCCTTCTCGCCCAATCCGCCGGATTTCGACCGGGTCCGTAAATTCCGCAGAGCCTGAGAAGTTTTCCACCACGACGAAGCCATTCTTCTTCGGTTTCAAATCGTTCGTGATCCGTAAGAAGCGGGGTTGTTTCCGTTATATCGGGAACCCTCCGATAGATGCTCGTGGTTCCCAGAAGAATCAGATTTTTAGAAGCGGAAAATAAGATGTCCAAAAATCGATTTCGTTGCGATAGTTTTTGAATCGGGAAGGTTACGATTCCGAGATCAAAAACGTTTTTTCCAAATTGATTTTGAAAGGAAGAAAGGGAATCCTGATTTGAAAAATCAAAAGCTTGCGTTCCCTCCACCTTTGTCGTTGCTGAAAAAGTTTCCAACCGGAAATTCGGAAGAGACTTTAAACTTTCATAGATCCGAATCCCAGTATAACCCAGTCCGAAAACGGATACCCGCATTTATTCCAGACCGAGACGTTTGTAAATCAATCCTACTTTTTCGAGATAAGGTTCGATTTTAAAAATATCATCCAGATCTTTTTGAGAAAGAACTAAGTTGACTCGAGAATCCTTTTCCAATCTTGATTTGAGAGTTTCGGATTGGTTTGCCCAGACAGCCATCGCGTGTTCTTGAACGATCAAATAAGCGTCCTCTCTCGCAATTTTTCCCTTTTCGATCAAAGCAAGAAGAACCTTTTGAGAAAATATCAAACCACGAGTGACGCCTAACGTTCTTTCTATGGCTTCCGGATATACGTGAATGTTTTTGATCACGAACAACATCTTATCCAAAATATATTCCAAACCGATTGTGGAATCCGGCAACACCACCCTTTCGGCGGAAGAATGGGAAATATCCCTTTCATGCCATAACGCTACGTCCTGCAAACCTACGTTCACATTGGCGCGGATGACTCTGGATAAACCGGAAATTCTTTCACATATGACCGGGTTTCTTTTGTGAGGCATTGCGGAAGATCCCTTTTGTCCCGGAGAAAACGGTTCTTCTACTTCCCTACCTTCCGTTTTTTGAAGAAGTCTGATCTCGGTCGCCATACGATCGAGCGAGGAAGCGGTCACTCCTAAAACGGATAAATAGAATGCGTGGCGATCTCTGGAAACAACCTGTGTCGCGATCGGATCCACGCGTAAGCCCATTTTTTCGCAAACATACGATTCAATTTCGGGATCGATATTCGAATACGTTCCCACCGCGCCGGAAAGTTTACCAACGGCCATTTCATCTCTCGCGTCCGTCATTCGTTTTCGGTTTCGATTTAATTCCTCAAAAAATAACGCGAACTTGAGCCCGAGAGTCATTGGCTCCGCGTGAATCCCGTGCGAGCGGCCGATACATGGTAGATTTCTATATTGAATCGCTTTTTCTTTCACGGCCACGATCAGTTCGTCCGTCTTTTTCAAAATTAAATCCATCGCTTGAACCATCTGAACACAAAGCGCAGTGTCGCCGATATCCGAAGAGGTCAATCCATAGTGAACGTGTCTTCCCGCAGACCCTATATACGAATTCATATTTGTTAAAAATGCAATCACATCGTGATGAACCTTGCTCTCGATTTCGAGAATTTCATCCACTTTGAACTTTGCTTTTGTTTTAATTTCTTGAAAATCTTCTTCAGGTATTTCGCCGCGTTTCATTCGGATTTCGCAGGCGAGAATTTCTATTTCTTTCCAAATTTCAAACTTGTTCTCTAATTCCCAAATTTTGGAAATCGCGGGATTGGAATAACGATCGATCATTGCTTTAACGGTTCCTTTTGGAATGTAGATACAAATCCACACTTCCACAGAAGGTCATTCTGTAAAAAGAAAAATTGGGTCGGTATAAAGACGAGGAATTGTTGACGACTACGGCTATCGCCGGTTGAGTTTTCAGATCAATCCCATTTGAATTTTTAGAGTATGTTTTTTGTCAAAATTGCTTTGATTTTATGTATAAAAATCATCGTAAAATGTCCAAAGTGGATTTGGATCGAATTCTATACTTCGAATCATTCTGTTTTTGAGAAGATCGAGGTGCCAGATATATCTGTAATTATTTTGAAAAGTTGGAAATCCTACATTCAAAGTTTTATCGATAAAATCTCCAACGCCTAAATCGTCCAGCCAGAGCAGATAATTTACCATAAAACATCTGGATACACCGTGAGCAGCCGAAATAACGCCGAGGACAGCCCAAACGCCCGTATCAATTCTCATATTGATCCGAATCAGTTTTCCTTGATTTTTTTGATACAAGGTCTTACCGGCTTTGTGATTGATTCGCCTTTTTCCTAAAAGAAGCTTTTGATATCTCCTTAGAAGCGGTAAAATTCGCTTAGAAAGATTTTTTCTTTCTTTTTCGGTCAAACGATTCAAAAAAAATTCCGGAAAAAGAATCGTTTCCACTTCCATTTTAGAACTTACCAATGTGGATTGAATTTTAGATTCTGCGTTTAAAAAAAGCGTTCCCATATCTCAATCGGTTCTTTCAAATTTCCGTAAAATCATAGGAAATAGAAAAAATTAGAGCGATTCCGAAAATTTTTTATTCGAATCGAATCCCCGACTTGCAGCTCGTTTGTATAAACTATATTCGAATTCCGGATACGAAAACGACCCATGAAAGAAAAAATACATGACTTAAAATAAAAATAAGGCAAGTCAAAAAAATTGCTTAGCTCAAGTCAGACAATCTTTCAACCCAGTTCAAAAGAACGCACAAATTCACGAATCGTATTGATATGATCGATTTCGGGAGAAGGATTTTCCTTACTTGGCTCGTAAAGATGTTCGTCAAAAACATGATAATCGAATATCTTTAAATCAAAATCTGGAAACGTAATGATAATATTTTCGGAATGGATGTCAAAGATCAGCTTTTCTTCGCTCGCGAGGTGTTTCGTCACCTCGATCACTCGATGAAAATCCAACGCAATTTTTTTCAGTTTAGAACGACTGATCACTCCGAACTTATGAGTGTCAAAGTTCAACTTCCATTTCGGGAAAAAAGCGTCCTGAATCGGATTTTGCCTTACCTTTTCATTAAGAAGAATGAATTCTTTGAGATGTTTACCGGGAAGTAAATTCTGGTTATCGCAAGGAGTAAGCGTTAAAATCGGAATTCCAAAAGGAGTCCTTCGAACCCGAAATCCCATAAAATACCGAGTTGGCAATACAAGATCCGGAATCAACGATTTCAGTTTCCAATAGTGCAGACGTTCCAAACCGAGTCTTGAAAATTTAAACTGAATGTCTTCTTTTGCAGATCGCGTCCAGGTTTTGGATTTTAAAAAATCCATAAGCTGAATCTCTTCCGGCTTCAGATATCTGTCCAAATTTTTATTCACTTGTTTAAATAAGGAACCAAAAATCGGATCCGAAGGCAGTTTGGACTTACCGATTTTTACGACCTGATTCCATGGAAGAGCATAAACGAATTTATACGAGCCTCTTCCGATATACTTTTCCGCTGAGAGAGGCATAAAATTATCCAGATATTCCCGTCCGTATCGATGCGTTATCCGAAACAGGTGGGAAACCGGAAACAATCTTTCGTAAGATTTCCTAACAAAGCCGGATTCTCGAAGCCGATAATCGACGGGAAGATCTTCGATCGGAATCTGAGGTTTTGTCTTATCGGGATCATAAAACAGTTCTTTATCGAGTCCCTTTTCCAAGAGCTCGATAAAGTTGGGAATTTTGGGAGAAGTTAAAAAATCACGTATAACCCCGCCAAGCTCCCCTAATCTGTTTCGTTTATTCATAATTTTGAATATTACTGAAAATAAACCTTATACGGCGCATCCGGAAGTTTGGATTTATTCAAGATCGCCTCGTTCAGTTTTGCGGAATCTTTAGGGTCCAACCACCAAAGAGAGGAGGCTTCTTTTTCTCCCCCGAATTTTCCCAGCGGATTTTTAGGCATTTTAAACTGATTCCAATACATCAGTCGAGTAGCGCTAATATTCCAAAGCAAAACATATGGAATTTCCGCAGTCAAAATCGTATCGATCTTTTTCAGAATCTCATTTCGTTTTGGGTGAGAAAATTCCATCTTTTGTTGTTCGATCAGTTTATCGACTTCCGCATTTTTAAAACCCGCGATATTGTTTTGCCCCTTCTCATCCGCGTGTTTAGAATACCACATAGGCTCCGGGTCTTTAAATATTCCGCCTCCCCACGCAGCCCAGGTCATATCAAAATCGTATTTATCCATTCTAGAGCTCCATTCCGAAAGATCGGTGTTCTCTAAAATAATCTGGATTCCCACCTCCTTCGCTTTTTCTTGGATCAGGGTCATGTATTTCTCTGTATCTTTATTTCTTTCCAAGATTGTGAATTTAAATTCTTTCCCGTTCTTTTCGAGAATCCCTTTTGAATTCGGCTTCCAACCCGCCTGCGCGAGAAGCTCTCTTGCTTTGTTGATATTAAAATCGATCGGAGGGTTCGGATAATTTTTGTTCGGCCAGAGCTCTTGATAATAAGAATCGGTTTCTTCGTATTCGTTATAAGCCAACTTTTCGATCATCAACCTTCGATTTACGATATGTGCGATCGCCTTACGAACTCGGACATCCGAGAAAATCTCCCTTCTCATATTAAAAACAAGACCTTGAAAACCGATCGGTTTAAGATTATAAATCTTTTGTTTAAGAATATAATTTTCGTCGAACTTTTCACCCACCGCTTCCTTGACCCAAAAAGAAGCTACGTAGGCAGGATAAATATCAATATCACCTTTTTTGAATGCTTGAAACGCGATCGATTCTTCGTTATAAACTTTAAAAAGAATCGTATCAAAGTTATCCATACCCTTGTAAAAAGGATAGGCTCGCATCCAATAATCCCCTCTTCTTCTCATCTTCACATAACGCCCTTTTTTTGCGGAAAGCATCGAATACGCTCCGGAAATTACGGGGAAATCAAAATTCTCCTTATTGAAATTTCTTCCCTGATAATAGTGAGAAGGAAGAACATACAAGTTATTGGCGATCGTATTGAAATTGGACCAATGAATTTCTTTTTGCGTAAATTCGATTTCTCTTTCGCTCAACACGACTGGTTTTTCAAAACGGGAAAGATCGATTCTAAAAATAGCGGTATTGTTATTCTTGTCCATCAACGTTTCATACGTAAATAGAACGTCTTTCGCGGTGATGGGTTGTCCGTCCGACCAGGTTGCATTTGCATCGATAGTAAACGTAAATTTTTTCTTATCGGGTGAAATTTTCCAGGAGGATGCGAGATGAGGAATCGGCTCCAGAGTGATCGGATGATAATCCAAAAGAGGTTCGAACATCAAACCAAAGATATGAGCGGTTGTGGAAAATTGATCCAGATAGTAGTTCAGTGATTTCGGAAATTGATGACTATAAATTTTAAAATTTCCTCCTTTCTTTGCATCATGAGATACGATTGGATTCGCACCTCGAAGTGCGACCGGAATGGATTCCGGATTTCCTTTCCAAGGAAGATCCTCTACCACGACTGCCGTTTCAGCTTCTTCCTTATCCCCGCAATTCGCAAAGATAAAAATCGAAAGCGAAAAAAGAATAAAGTAAGTGAAAAATTGAATATTCTTTTTC
Source organism: Leptospira sp. WS92.C1 (assembly GCF_040833975.1). Lineage (NCBI taxonomy): Bacteria > Pseudomonadati > Spirochaetota > Leptospiria > Leptospirales > Leptospiraceae > Leptospira > Leptospira gorisiae. The sequence continues at coordinate 1,353,984 of NZ_CP162130.1, read as the reverse complement.
AAGAAAATACCTCGTTTTAATTTTTGATTCTGTGAGCTTGATATACGTCCGGAATTTGTTTGAGATTGCTCAAAATTTCCTTGAGCTGATCCAAATGTTCGACTTCCACTTCGAAACTTGCGACCAGATTCCCCCGCTGATCCGTGGATGCTTTGGATTCTAGAATGTTTGTCTGAGTATTGGAAATCGACTTTACGATTTCCATAAAAATACCTTGGCGGTCTTTGGATTTGACTTCGACCATAACCGGAATGGACTCGCTCTGACCATAATCCCATTCCACAGTGATGACCCGCATCGACTCTTCTTCTTCCTGTTGTTTTGCGGTAGTACATCCTTTTTTATGAATGCTCACTCCTCTTCCGCGTGTGACAAAGCCGACGATCTCGTCACCCGGCAGCGGGGAACAACATCCGGAAAGCCGGACGGGAATTCCACGAAGTCCTGCAACGATGACCTTTCCCGCGGCAACATCAATTTGTTTTGTGGGTTTCGAAGACGGCTTTTTTTTGAGTTCTTCCAGGACATCCGCGTTAAGCGTAATCTCGGCCGCAAACTCCGCTTCCTGCTGTAAGTCCTTTTTAGTTTCCTCTCTGAGTCTTCGGAAATACGCTCTCAATTTTTGTCTCGCGGAAGGAGTCCGAACGATTCGCAACCAAATCGGAGAAGGTTTTGTACGTTTATCGGTTATGATTTCGATCTGATCGCCGGAACGGATTTCGGTTCGGAGCGGAAGCATTCTTCCGTTGATTCTCCCGCCCTTTGCTTTTAAACCAACATCGGTATGAATCCGAAACGCAAAATCAAGAATCGTCGCTCCTTTCGGAAGCTGAAGAATCTCTCCCTTAGGAGTAAAAACAAAAACCTCGTCCTCGTGAAGATCGTATTTCAGTTCCTCCACGAATTCTTTCGGATCCAGCGCAGAATCCTGCCATGAACTCAAAAGTTCGAGCCATTTTACCTTTACGCTTTTTCCGGATGCGGAAGGTTTGCTTTCCTTATACATCCAGTGTGCGGCAATTCCGTATTCGGCGATATCATTCATCTCACGGGTTCGAATCTGAACTTCCAGAGGTTTTCCGTCCGGACCGATCACCGTAGTGTGGAGAGATTGATACATATTCGTCTTGGGAGTTGCGATATAATCCTTAAATCTTCCTGGAACCGGATTCCAGAGTGTATGCACGATTCCTAATACGCCATAGCAGTCTTTGACTTCGTTTGCGATGATTCGAATCGCCCTTAGATCGAAAATTTCGTTGAAAGTTTTCTCCTTCAATTTCATCTTGCGGTAGATGGAGTAAAAATGTTTAGCCCTTCCGTCTACATCCGCTTCGATCTGAATTTCGGAAAGTCTTTGAAGAAGAATAATCTTCAAAGTTTCGATAAATCCTTCTCTCTCCGATTTTTTGGAATTGATATTCTTTTTTACATCCTGATACTCTTCTGGATTGAGAATTTGAAACGCAAGGTCCTCAAGTTCTGATTTGATTTTATAAATTCCCAATCTACCGGCAATCGGAGCGTATAAGGAAATCGTTTCGTGTGCGATTCTTCTTTGTTTTTCGGGGGGTTGAAACGAAAGAGTTCGCATGTTATGAGTTTTATCCGCGAGTTTGATTAGAATGACACGAATATCCTTGATCGTCGCCACGATGATTTTCCGAATATTTTCCGCGGCTTCGGTCTCTTTGGACTGGCTTTTGATCTTGGAAATTTTTGTGACACCTTCCACGAGATCGGTGATATCTTCGCCGAAATCTCGGATCATATCCTCTCTGGAATATTCGGTATCTTCGATTACGTCGTGAAGCAATCCCGCACAGATCACCTTTTCATCCAGACCTAATTCAAAAAGAATAAATCCGACCTGAAGAGGATGAACGATATAGGGTTCTCCCGAAAGTCGAAACTGTCCTTGATGCACTCTTTCCGAAACTTCATAAGCTCTTCGAACTGCGTCATACGCGTTGTCTCCAAAGCGTTCACGAACTCCTTCGAGGAGCATTTCTTTAGATGCGGGGGCTTTCACAAATCCCATTTGATTCCTATTCGATATCCAAACCGAGATCCAGAAAACGAGTTGTATGAGTCAAATAACCCATACTTACGCCCGCGCCCGAAAACTTAGAAAGCACTTCCAATCTCTCCGGGGTGATTCCGCCTGAAAATTCGATCTGCATATTGGGAGCTTTTTGTTTCAAGATAGAATAAGCCTTCTGCGAATCTTCCAATGAAAAATTATCCAGAAGAATCACGTCCGCCCCGGATGTGATCGCGTCTTCCAATTGAGAAAGCTCGTCGATTTCGACCTCGATCAATCTTCCCGGAAATCGGGTTTGAATCTTATAGACGGGTTCATGTGAGGAAGAATACAAAGCGAGATGATTGTCTTTGATCATTGCCATTTCGGATAAATTGAGTCGATGATTGCTGCCGCCACCGCAATAAACAGCGTATTTGGAAAGCTTCCGATAACCGGGGAGGGTTTTGCGGGTATCTAAGATCATCAACCCTTCTTGTCCGTATTTTTGAACGACTTCGTAAGTCCTCGTGGAAATTCCGGAAAGATATTGGAGAAAGTTTAAAAGGATTCTTTCGACTCGCAGAATACTCACAAGACTTCCTTGAATCTTCAGAAGAGTCTCCCCTTTTTGAAAAAATTCCCCGTCCTTTTTATAAAATTCCGTTTGAATCGTATCACCGGTAAGATGATTCAAAACCTCTAATACACCGATTCCGCAAAGAATGCCTTGCTCCCTGGAATTGAGATTGGCGACCGCCTGTTTGTCGGGGGAAAATAAGGATACGGATGTAATATCTTCTTCTGGACAGTCTTCCGTCCAGGCAAGGCGAACCAAGGTTTCGTAATCTTGATAATTGACCGAAGAGATAGGATTGGTATAAGCACGCTTCATTTCGCTACAATAGAAAGTTTTACAGTGGGAAGGCCACAATCAAGTGAATTTCGATGTTTTTGGAGGAAAGGGAAGATCTTCAGGAATGGCCAAGACCGAGCGTTTCGGATTTTTTGTAGAATCCGAAATGGTCGTAAAACCGAACACAAATTCTACCGCAAATCATAGAGAGCAGCAAAAAGTCTGCTCTCTGGAATCAAATCGCATCCTCCGATTTGTATGGTATGGTCGTAACTCCAGCCAAAAATAAAAAAGGCCTGGTTTAAAACCAAGCCTTTCAAAAATCCACCATCGATTTGTAAATTACTGGGGATTTTCCGGATTCTCTTCCTCGCCGGCCTCTTCTTCCGGAGCAGGAGCAGGTTGTTCCGTTTCACCACCGCCTGCCTCTGGAGGAGGCGTTGTTTCTTCAGTCGGCGGTTCCGGATCCTTTACCTCATTCTTCTTATTGCTTTCGGAATCTCCAGATTCAGTCTCAGACTCTTCTGGGGTAGCAGGCTTTTGATTTTGTTCAATCGCCTCTACCTCTTCTGTAACCGGTTTTTTCTTAGAAGGCTGATTCTTATGAAACTTAGTAGAACCTTTCGCCGGAGGAATCAACAATACTTGTTTCGGAAAAATGAGATTCGGATTTTTAATCTTTCCACGGTTTGCATCGTAGATTCGTTTCCAAAGTTTGGAAGTTCCGTAATGTCTTTTGTCTTTCGCGATTCTCCAAAGACAATCTGCGGGAACCTTTTTCCGAACTACATAACGTTTCCAACCTTCCGGAAGTCCATCTTCTCCGATTTTATCGGAAGAATTTTTACCATTGGTGGATTCGTTTTTATTCGTTTTTGTTTTTCCATCGTTCCCATTTTTGGTATCTCGATTCGCGTATTGATCACTTGCAGATTTTCTTTCTAAGCGATCAGCAAGCTCGGTTGCTTGATCGACTACGATTCTGGAAAGACGAATCGCCTCATCGGAGCGAGAGATAGAATCTTCATATTTTTCAGAAGAATAGAGATCTTCTGCAGACACTCTGGATTCTTCCGCTGCTTTCAAATTTTCTTCGGCTCTTTGGTAAGAAACCTGAAAATCTCTGGAAGCGTTGACTTTCGTTTTATCAAAAGATGCTAATTTTGTTGTGGCCGAAGCGATACTTTGCTTTGCAAGTTCTTTTTGCTTCTCTGCATAAGCTTTGATATTTTTTGCAACCAGTTCGCCCGATTTCTTGCGAATATCGTCGATTTCTGCGTAGCCGTCTCTGATCTTTCCTTCTTCAATTTTATACTTTGAAGCGTCCAAACGAACTCTGGTTTCGTTGACTTCGGGATCCTTTCCTTCCGCATATTTATCAGCATCACTCAGATTTTTTTCAATATCGGCAAGGGAATCAATCAATTGTTGTTTTTGAGAAAGCGCGAGTATCTTGGATTCGTCCGCTGATTTTTTAGAATCAGCATACTTTTGGCGAGCGGACTCATACTGATCAAATGCGGCCAATCTTGTTTTTAATTTCGCATCGTCTCCGGATTCCCTTGGATACGATTCCAAGGTTTTGTCCGCAGTTTCACGAAGGGTATCCCCCTCTTTGCGAAGTTGAACGGCAGCATTGTATGGCTCCGATGCCAATTGTGAAGCATACGCTTCGTCTGCCGAATCAATAGAGGCGTTAGATTCTTTACGAACGTCCTCTACTGCAGAAGGGAATGATTTTTCAGAGGCATCCAGAGCTTTTGCTCTTGCATAGTCTGCTGATTTTTTTGTCTCTCCTAAATCCTCTTCCGAAGCCTTTTGATGCGCATTCAATAAGCTCTTGCGTGCTTCTTCTAGTTCTGTAGGGGCATACTTTTCTGCACCCGCAGACTTAGCTCTTGTGATCGCATTTTTTGCTTCACTGAGTTCTTGAATCGGAAGTTCGGCTCCACAGGCAACAAGAACGCCTGCGAGTAAGAGTATAAAAGAGGTGAATATTTTTGTTTGGATTGATTTCATTTGCGGCACCAGGTTTCAGAAAAGGTAGGATAGTTTTAGAGTCCGATCTTACTTAAAGGCAGAAACTGCCTCTGTTTCATTATCAAAGATCTCAAAAAATGAAGTGAGTTTTGTGAGCTCGAATACCTTTCTCACGGACCCAGAAACATTGATAATTTTAAGTCCACCCTGATATTTTTTCAGGTTGGACAGGCTGGAAATCAGTGCGCCAATACCAGAAGAGTCAATGTAGGAAACTTTTTCCAGATTGATAATGGTATAATATTTTTGTTCCTCGATGAGCTTAGCGATTACATCTTTTATCTCTGGGGCATTGTAGAGATCAATCTCTCCGTTTATGTCCAGAATCACAATGTTCCCGCTTTCTCTTCTGGTTATTTCCATAAATAATCAGCAACTCCTTTCTGTCTCTTTCCGGCCAGCTCTACTAAAGGAAAGGCGATTCTGTAAATAGTCAACCGGAAAATTCAGGCTTTTCGTACAAATTTTTCCATCTGGCATGAGTTTCTAAAAATTCTCCTATCTGAATTGACTTTCTTATCTCAGAGAGAAATGTTTTCATAAAAAATAGATTGTGAAACGTTGAAAGCGAGAAAGCTGTGATCTCACTTACGTGATGCAGATGCCGAATGTATCCGATACTGTATCTTTTACACACTTTGCACTGACAATTTGGGTCCATCGGTGCATCCGAATTTTTCCACTTCTCGTTTCTCAGATTTACTTTTCCCAAAGACGTAAAGACTTGTCCGTTTCTAGCATTTCTGGTCGGAAGTACACAGTCAAACATATCGACTCCGTTCTTGACTCCGTCCAAAATATCGGGAACAGTTCCAACTCCCATCAGATAAAGCGGCCGATTTCGATCGGTATGCGCTGAAATTCCATCTAAGATTCTGATAAAATCCTTTCGAGGTTCTCCGACCGAGAGTCCTCCGATTGCAATTCCGTCAAACGGTAATGATGCGATCGATTTCAAACTCTCCAATCGAAAATCCAAATCGATTCCGCCTTGAAAAATTCCGAAAAGATGCTGAGAATTCTTATCCTTCTCCCAATGTTCCACAGACATTTGGGCCCATCGATGAGTTCGATCTAGAGATTGACGCAATCGTTCCGGACCGGAATCAAAAGGTGCACAGTCATCAAGGACCATCATGATGTCGGAACCGATACTTCTTTGTACGTCGATCACGGATCCGGGAGTAAAATAGTGCCGACTTCCGTCGATATGCGACTGAAAACGAACCCCATCCTGTTCATATTTAAAAAGTGAATTCAGACTGAAAACCTGATATCCCCCGCTGTCGGTCAGCAGAGCTTTTTTCCAGGTCATAAATTTTTTCAATCCGCCAAACTGATCCAAAACGGAGGTTCCGGGACGTAGATAGAGATGATAGGTATTCCCTAATATTAGAGAATACTCAAGTTCCTCCAGGTCCTCGGTACTCAAAGTTTTAACGACACCACGGGTCCCAACCGGCATAAAAACGGGCGTTTCCAGTTGAATACCGTTGAGATTGAGAATTCCGGTTCTGGCTCGAGTTTGCGGATCTTCGAATGTCGTTTTAAAAATCATCTACCGGAGGAAGAATGTTCGATGCAGGTTCCATAGATATTCAAACTGTGACCGGTAATCTTGAAACCGTTATCCTTTGCTGCCTGTTCCTGCAATTGTTCGATCCTTTCGTCGACAAATTCGACAATTTTTCCGCAGACAGTACAGATAATATGATCGTGATGTTTGTGTCCTATAATATGTTCATAATATTTGTAGTCTTTTCCAAAGTTATGCTCTTGAAGAAGTCCGGCGGAAACCATGATCGAAAGAATTCTGTAGATCGTGGCCTTTGAGATTTGATCTCTCTGATCCTTAAATTCTTCCAAAAGACCTTCCGCAGTAAAGTGATTGTGAAGAGAGAAAATTCTTTCCGCAACCAACATCCTTTGGTTTGTAATTTTAAGACCTTCTTTTTGAAGATACTCTGAAAAAGTCTGCATTTCCATGCGGACCGCGGGTTCGGTTTTGTTAAGAATGGCTTCTTGTTTTTCTCGGTTCATAAGAGATTACTAAAGGGGGCGGGTCAAGATTATCAGGGATCGATCTTTCCGGCAATAGAAAAATACCACGCTCTTTCCATCTCTTCTGCAATTCGAATGGCGGATATTTTTAAAAGCCGAGCCTGCGCCTGCATCTCACTTTCTCGAAATCCTACTTGTTCCGAGTAGATAATTCTAACAGGAATTTCCTCTCTTTCCAAAAGAATTTTTTGTCCGCCAGTTTTTTGAAGTTCCAACCGAACGATAATCAACATTTCCCTAGAAAGAGACTGGCCTCCCTGGTCCAAGAGATTTCCGACAAGCTGATAGTGAACGATTTCTCCATACAGTCGATATGCTGCGAGAGCCTTATCTCTGGTTTGAATAAATCTGCCTCTGGAGTCGATTTCGGATCGAACCAGTTCGGTCAAAAGGGTTTGCACCCCCATTCCATAAGAGTTATTCCGAAAATTTTGAACATAAAGTCTTCTTTGATCATCCGGAATCGGAACCCCGTCGATTCTCGGCGGATTTCTCGGTTCTCTAGTAAAATAAGTGCAGGAAAGAAGCTGGAAGATGATTAAAATCGAAAGTGCCAGACGGGCAAAAGACATGGTTAGAAGAATCTTTCTGGGTCGGATCTCCGGGCAAGAGATTTTTCAAATGACTTTTCGACTTTACAAAATTCGATTTCAGATTCGAATCTTTTGAGATGAAAAAAATTTTCCTCCTTGCTCCTCGCTATTTTTTGTTCCTGATTGTCTTGCTCGTAAAAGGGTTGGGTGCGGAGGACCGACCAGAATTTCAGTTATTTCCGGAACTCCAAGGAAAGCTCCGATTTCCGATGGAATTCCAAACCCCTATCTCAGGATCTTTTGCTGAATATAGAGTTCACCACTTGCATATGGGCGCGGATTTCAAAACGTTTCATATGAACGGTCTTCCGGCCATCGCGCCTTTCGACGGTTTTGTAGAATCGATTTCCGAATCTCCAACGGGATATGGTCTCAATCTGATGCTTCGCTCCTCATCAGGACTGCGAGCAAAATTCGCGCACCTGTTCAACGTTGAAGGCGCCAGGAAAGAATTAGAAAACCTGAGACAAGCACTCCATTTATTAAACGATGGAATATTTTCTGTCAAATTCTCAGATCAAAAATTCCACATAAGACAGGGGCAAGCAGTAGCGCGAATTGGGGAATCCGGAACCGGAGTTTCGCATCTGCATTTTGAATTACACGGAAATGGTGACACATTCAATCCGCTCGCCTTTCTCAAAATGAGTGATAAGGACGGAACACCGCCCGAATTATTGGTTCTTTACGTTGATTCTTCCGACGGTCAGAAGTTCAGAATTCCTTTGAAGAAAAAATCCGATGGAATTTATGAAACAAACGATTCCGAACCATTGAAGATTGGAGGCGAGGTCTGGATCAAACTCGGTGCTTTCGATAGAATGAATTCTAAAAATAAGAATAACCTTTATTTTGCTCGATTGATTTCCGGAGATCGTATTCTTTATGAGCGAAAATTCGAAAAAATGAGTTATGCTGAGGCAAGAGATCATCAATCTATTTATGATTCAAATAGATCCTCTCTCAATCCTCCGGTTTACGTTTATAATCTTTTTCAAAATCAAAAATCAAGTATCGATATGAGAGAATTTCCCGAAGGTCACGAAATCCCTCTCGACATTGTGGGAGGCGATAAGGAAGAAAATCTTTCGACTCTTAAAATTAGGCTGATCAATACAGGGGACAAAGGGCATCGTGAAAAAGCAATCGTCACTGAATATTTTTCTCAAGATAAAAGATTTTCTCTAAAGACTCCCCAGGGAAATACATTCGGAAAAGGGAATATCCTTTTTGAAAAGGTCGGAACTCCGCCGGAAAACTCCTTACCGGAAGGTCTAATACTGAAAAGTGAGCTCATTGAGATCGAATCGACCGGAATTAGCTGGTCTGGAGAAGCAAAGTTTCTTTGGAAAAACAAACGATTAGGAAAAGGAGAAAATCTTTATCTATTTGAGGCCGGAACAAGAAGATGGGGAGTTTTAAAAACAACGCCTTCTGCGGAGGGAGTCAGCGCAATTTTAAATAAAATTGGGATTCTTGCGATCTTAGAGGACCATTCTAAACCCAAAATCGATCATCCATATTTAATCTCACGTCATAGATTTACGCCGGAGATCCGACCATCATCCATAATAGAAAGAATGTATTCAGTCTCTGACATAGGATCGGGATATGCGGGTGGAGCGGAAGTTCTACTGGATGGAGAACCTTACCCTTATGAATTCGAAGCTGATCGTAAAATGATTTTAGTTAGAATCCCTAAATCTTTTAGAAAATTTAAAAAAAGAATCTTACTCCAAGCAAGAATTAAAGACCGTGCAGGGAACGTTTCCGGATGGTTAACCGACCTAATTCTTTTAGATATAGAAGAAAAAGGATAAAATAGTTTCTATTCAAAAACTAAATTTATCCTTTTTAATTACATTGATTAAAAGGTCGGAAAACCATCCAATTTTCAATTCTTTTGCAAATTACTTCTTTGTTTCCGGCGTCGTGTAAACACCACCGGCAGGTGCTTTATAATTAATTTCAAAAATATCATAATCCGACTTTCTCCAACCTGTGGCAAAAGCGACAGAAACTCCGATATAATATTTAGTTCCAAATTTCATAGTATTCCAAATAAAATTGGCTACTTCCTCATTAGTGACCGAAAAGGGATGAACTTTTCCACGAATTTCGTCAAAATACAACCCTTCATAAGTACCGACTGCAGTTCCTTGATATTCCAGTTGAAGAATTCTTCCCGAAACCGAAAAATTTCTTTTAGAACCAGTTTTCGTAACGATGATCTTATCCGCTGCATCACGAGGCATTCCTGTAAATTGCTTTTGTGCGGCAACAACTTCAAAATCGGTCGAAAGTGCGATGGGCTCAATTCTATGAATTCTATATTGAATTAGAATCTCTTGATTCAAATTGCTGCTTAAAAAATTTACGACATCTGAATTTTCAGGACGAACGCTAAATTCTATCTTTTCTTTAAGAGGCGCGTAGCATTCATCCTTCGAGGAATCGCATTTTTCAGAACCTTCAAAAGTGATAAATTCTATCAAACCTTCGTGAGAATCAAAAATGATTCCACGACTTTCAAATTGTGTAAGTCTTACGACCGCCCAACCTTCCGAATACGTGCCTAACGCAAAAACGGAGGAAGAGAAAAACAAGGAACCGAAAGAAAAAATTAAAATAAAAATTCTTTTAAAATCTCTGAACATTCTATACTCCAAAATTTTCTTAAAATCTAAGATTCGAACAGTTTAATCACAGAATCCTGAGTTTCAAGAAAATATTTACTAAATTTCGAAAATTAGACCTAAAGAATCTCGAATGAGTTTCCATCTGAGAACAGATTGTATATACTAAAAAAGCAGGAAACCTCTATCTCATAAAAAGATAAAAAGTCGGCTCTCAATCCAAGTTCCTATTTGCAAAACTGAAGTCTTATAAAATAAAGATTCCGTTTCCAAATTTTCTAAAATCAAAATCTATACGTATCTAAATTCAGAATAAAAATCCAGCTCTCTTCTATAGCGAAAGACAACCGAAAAACTCAATTTTTTACCAAAAGTCTCTGAGGCGCAAAACAAGAAATTTATGAAAACGGAGATCGTCTCGAATCTGAATTTTAGCACCCCTAATATTTTCTCGCCTTTGTCTCCCACCAAATCGGCCGCACAATCCATCCTAATCCTGTGAGACGCTCTTACAACTTAGAGAGAAACGTAAAAATACAGCAACCAACATCAACTTCTTTACAGACTTCGCAAAAAGATTTTGAATGACGTTTACCCCAAAGATTGCGCCAACTGCGAAGACAAATTACTGACAAAAAACACTAATCAACATAAATGGATTGGATGTAAAAAACATCATATCTGATCAAGAATCAGCTAACTCCTCTTCATTACATGAAACTTTCTCTATAGATGAGCCTCTTCTTTTTTATGAAAGACTTAATTTCAGTATCCGAAAGTCCTGACTTTCACGAGAATCAATAAAAAATTCAATATCTCCTCCTATAAAGCAATTGCCGAACCTCTGACTTTAGTTCTTTGCCTCGCCAAAATTCAAACAACTGAGGTCTGGCTTCTTTCCCTAACAAAAACACTGCTATTTCCTACATTGAATAAAAATGGTCCGTATGTTTTCTAACAAATTCAAGTATGCTTTTTTGCTTCGTAGAAGCAAAATGACAGGAGAAAACGATACGGATAGATATCACAGCCTCCATTTTTTCTAACAATGTAAGGCGAAGGCAAATTCGTAATCCTTGATGCAAGCAATTGGGATTGAAAATGCTCCTTTTTTCAATGCAGTTCCAAATCGGAAGATAAATCTTAAGACCAATCATCAAGGATCAACTTTCTTTACATACACCTAAGATGATTGATAAAGGTATCTCTGGTTTTGGGGAATGTATCACGCAGATCAGTAAACCATTCAGCCAGGCCCAAGGATATTCGCTACAA